>NZ_JBIWEX010000025.1:0-69441 GCF_044762745.1 Psychrobacillus sp. NPDC096426
TACTTTGACAAGCAAAAAGAACAATCGATTGTACGATATTCTGTTCGAAGACTTGAAAACTTGGGTTACAACGTTACAATCACTGAACCAAATGCCTCCTAATCCAACAAATAATTCCATCCAGATTTTGGCGCTGCAATTTTTAAAAAACAAATGAGCCGCGTCTGCTTTCGTATTGTCTTTTTCTCTAAATCGAAGATTTTAATTTTCATGGGAGTATAGAGATAATGCGCACAGTTATTGATGTCTCACTTCAAGTTAACTTGTTATCTTGAAGAAATCTGTTGCTTTCATCAACAATTTGGTTGCTCTCGTGCTGATTTAGTAGTTTTCCGAATAGAAATGGGTGCTTTCCATAACTGATTGATTGCTCTTAGCTATTTACTGGATACCTACTATTATGCCCACTATTTATCATCATGCTCGCAAAGTTAGATAAAAGCTCATTTTTAAAATATAGTTTTAGAATGATTTCCCGGGGAATAATAAAATGTGAAACATCCCTGTTTTCTATGAAAGAGGTTGCTTATTCGTTTTTAAGCTCATACAATGAGAGAGGAACGCTGGAAGGAGGGAAAAGTGTGAAAGAAGAAATGAACCAACTACAATTAGAAGAATCAAATTTAATTGATTTTTTAAGTAAGGATTTAATGGATGACTTTAGAGAAGAATTTATGCAGCTACATCCTTATGATCAATCGCTATTTTTTGAAAAGGTGGAGCCAGAAATACGAAAGAAAATCTTTCACTACCTATCTCCTCAAGAAATGGCCGAGCTGTTTGAAGCAACAAAATTTGAAGAAGAACAATATGACTTCTATTTAAAGGAAATGGATACCACTTATGCTGCAGACATGCTTTCCTATATGTACGCTGATAATGCAGTAGATGTATTAAATGAGTTAGGCAAAGATCAAGTTGCTAGTTATTTAAGTATAATGGATGTGGAATCTGCACAAGAAATTAAAGATCTTCTCCATTATGAAGAATATACAGCTGGGTCTATTATGACAACAGAATATGTTGCCATTCCAGAAACATCCACATGTCGTTCCGCCATGACCATATTAAGAAACGAAGCACCGAAAGCTGAAACAATTTATTATTTATTTGTAGTAAGTGAGGAGCATCAATTAACTGGAGTTATCTCCCTTCGAGATTTAATCATTGCAGATGAAGATACGCTTATTAAAGATATTATGAATGAACGTGTCGTTAGCGTATTAGTTAGCGCCGATCAAGAAGAAGTAGCACATATGATTAAAGACTATGATTTCTTAGCGGTGCCGGTAGTAGATTTTGAACAACATTTACTCGGGATTGTCACGGTCGATGATATTATCGACGTATTAGATGAAGAGGCATCGGACGACTACTCTAAACTTGCCGGTGTTTCCGATATGGATACATTCGACAAAAATCCGTTTCAAGCTGCCAGAAAAAGGTTACCATGGCTTATTATATTATTATTTTTAGGAATGATGACTGCAAGTTTGATGAGTGTTTTTACGGAAACGCTAGAGAAAGTTGCATTACTAGCCGTTTTCATTCCATTAATATCTGGAACTGCGGGAAATAGCGGTACACAGGCATTGGCTGTAGCAATTAGAGGTATTGCGACAGGGGATATTGAAAAGCAAAGTAAAATGAAACTACTTGCAAGAGAAGCGGGAACTGGTCTAACTACTGGTCTATTATGTGGAGTTATTGTAGTTGGGATTGTTTTCTTTTGGAAGCATGATTTACTCATCGGGTTATTAGTCGGGGCAGCCATTTTTGTTTCCATTTTTGTTGCAACGATCTGTGGTTCTTTTATTCCTTTATTGATCCAACGAATGAAAGTAGATCCAGCTGTTGCATCTGGTCCATTTATCACAACGATTAATGATGTCATTAGTATTTTAATTTACCTTGGGCTTGCGACTGTGTTTATTTCTTCCTTGTAGGTCTCGTTCACATTATTTTAGCTAAATGCATAAAGTAAAGAAAAAAGGATGTGTCTGTGAACGCTTATAATGATCCTTTAATCTATATAAAAGGCCCACCGGTTTTCCATCTTCCACCTAGGGAAAAGATGGATATACAAATGGTAGAGCAAGTGAAAGAAGAAATTGAGCAAGAGGAAAGTACTTCTATCTATGAATTACGTACGAGTATGACGGATAAAACAATTGCTAAATTAGAAAAGTTGAAATTTTTAGCGAAACCATTTCAGCGGAAAGTATATCGCCCTTTAGTGTTCCATTTTGCAGATGGTTCACTTCTTCAAGGTGAAGTGGAAAAAGTGGATGGTGGGCTAGTTACTTTTTCCGTTGGAGCTGGAGAACTGATGACGTATCGAATCGATCAAGTAGAAAGAATTATATGGCGTGGAGTAGAAATGAAATAAAGTAAACAAACTATCCTTATAAGGGTAGTTTTTTTATAGCTTTGATGCAATATATAGATAATGCATTTTACGGATAGGATCTTCGGGGGGAGAGTTGAGTGTTCTATTTGACGCACTCGGGGTAGTCTTTGTCGTGTTCGAAGGCTAGTTTGTAGCGTTCGCAGTGGATTTCATCTCATTCAACCATATATTGGGTTTTATTTTCAAGAAATGTTACATAGATTGAATTTGGACCAGTGACACTGATCAACTAGCAAACTTCGTAGATTGGAGCGGAAGGGTGGCGACTCTGGGGGGATGAGTGAGACAGATGATCCATCACAACGTACGCGAAAGCGGCGGTGATGGATCATCGCTCACCCTGTGGAAAGCGTCCGTCCTGTAGCGGAAATCCTAGCGGAAACTTCTTAGTACACAGCATTCCTATTCTGCGCATTACGTACTTTAATGTTGTTTCTTATGTATCGAATTTCATAACAAAACCGTTCGGGATTAGCCCGAACGGAAGTAGACACTACAATGATGAAACGATCAGTCACATACATTTAAAAATACATCTGCTACGCATTCAATTGCGCAGAAACAATTTAAATCTACTGTAATACAACTACCTGTTAATCTAAAATTACGAACCTTACAAAGTTTTCTTAAATCAATTTTTGTACCTTCAGCATTCAATAAATCTACTTCATGTCTTTCTTTATTAAGTGGTTCTAAAACACGTAAAGTTGCACAACAACCATCAAAAATATCTTCTACACGGAAAAATACAGAAATACAATCATTATCGCAGTTATCTGTGTCACGGAAAAACGCTTTAAACGGATCACCATCTTTTGTTAACAACATGAAAACTCGTGTGTCCGCTCGATGCCGAGCAGCTGGACTAACAAGACCTCCAAGTGGCTCTAAAAAACAGTTCGTAGGACATTGCGGGCATTCTTCATTTGTCGCTTGATCTTGAATGTCTTTAATCGCACGAACAACATCGCAAACGCAACCTCTATCACGTTTAATTTCATCATTTTCATCTTCAATTCTTCCACAACCCATTGAGTTTCACCTCCTTTTTATCTCTTTCTAATCTATGTAGCTTCTTCCTAACGGGTAGGGCAAATATCTCGCAGGCATGTGTATATTTCATTTTCGTTCGAGTATACTAACACGAAAAGGAGCAAGTATCTAATGAAAAAAATAATGCATGTTTTCCTTGTGTTGCTACTCTTAACGGCTTGTTCAAATGAAAGAGACGAGGCCATTTATTCGACAGCGGACTCAGGACAACTAGAGGAATTACTGAACAAGCAAAATACGATTAACGGTTATAAAAGTGTGTTGGAAGAAAAGGATATTATCGTTGCAATCGATATAAAAAGGATGAAGCGATTCAATAAAGAAAAGATAGAAAAAAATTTAAAGAAGGAAATAGAAGAAAAATTTCCGGATAAAGAGATACTCGTCACAGGTGATTTGAAAATAAGGTGGGAATTAGAAAAAGTAATGGACAAACAATTGAAAGCAGAGGAACTATCTAAAAAAATTGAACAAATAAAATCACTTTCAAAGGAAGAGACATAATGGATCAAAAACAATTCGATAAAATTGTCGACAAACAAACACCGAAAACGCCTATATTCGCAAATATGTTAAAAGCCTTTTTAGTCGGAGGTATCATTTGTACCGTAGGACAGCTTGTTACCTTATTTTATATCCGATTTTTCTCATTTACTGAACGAACTGCGGCTAATCCTACAGTAGCGACTATGGTGTTTATTGCAATGATTTTAACTGGCACCGGTTTGTATAAAAAAATTTCTCAATTTGGTGGTGCAGGATCTGCAGTACCTGTCACAGGATTTGGAAATGCGGTAATTTCAGCATCTATTGAGCATAAATCAGAAGGATATGTACTCGGTGTAGGTGGTAATATGTTCAAGCTTGCCGGTTCAGTTATTGTATTTGGAGTTCTTTCGGCTTTTATTGTCGCTTTGATTAAAACAATTCTAGTGAAATTAGGAGTGGTCTCATGGTGAATGCATTTGGGACAATTCAATTTAAAGAAATGCCTAGTATTGCAAGTACAGGTGTGGTAGTTGGACCAGTGGAAAAAGAGAGTTTTTTTGCGGATGCTTTTGATGAAATATTGCCACTCGAGAATGAAAAAGGAGAAACGTATGAACAAGCAAATACTCGTTTCATCGAAAAGGCTTGCACAATAACTGTTCGAAAAGGCTATGAACAAATGGAAAATGTCGATGTATTTATCGGAGGAGATTTGATCAATCAGTTATCTCCGACGAATTTTGCTGCAAGAAAATTAGCAATTCCTTTTTTAGGTGTTTTTTCTGCTTGTGCAAGCTCAATGGAATCATTAATAATCGGTAGCCTACTCTTAGAATCCGGTAATGCTAAATCGGTTTTAGCTGGAGCGTCGAGTCATCATCCATCAGTAGAAAGACAGTTCCGGTATCCAATTGAATATGGGGCGCAGAAACCTGGAAGTGCACAATGGACGGTAACAGCAGCAGGCTTTGCACTACTTCAAAAACATGCAAAAAACGCGCCAATTATTACACATGCAACTATCGGAAAAGTAGTGGATGGCGGACAAACAAATCCTTTACATATGGGAGCGGCAATGGCACCAGCGGCTAGAGACACAATAGAAAGACATTTGAAAAATACGAATAGTAGCATGGCTGACTATGATGTTATTATGACTGGCGATTTAGGGAAAATAGGTTTGTCTATATTAAAAGAAATGTTTCAAGATGAGAATAGCGGTGTCATTTTACAAGACGCGGGAGCAAGTTTTTATGGAGAGAATTCCTTTTTTAATGCAGGAGCGAGTGGCGCAGGTTGTTCGGCTGCAGTTTTTTTTAGTTATATTTATGACCAATTAAAAAAAGGTGTATATAGCCGTGTACTGCTCGTTGCAACTGGAGCACTATTGTCACCTTTAACTTTTCAACAAGGGGAAACAATTCCTTGTATTGCTCACGCCATTGAATGCCGCATGGAGAAAAGGGGATAACATGATTATATCATTAATTACTTCGTTTATAGTCGGTGGTCTTATTTGTGTAGTTGGTCAAATATTAATGGATGGACTTAAATTAACTCCAGCACATACATTATGTACATTAGTTGTTTGTGGTTCAATTTTAGATGGAATTGGTTTATATGAGCCATTAATCGATTTTGCTGGAGCAGGGGCTACCATTCCGATTACGTCATTTGGAAACTCTTTAACGCACGGTGCACTGGCCGAGGCAGAAAAACACGGGCTTATCGGTGTATTAACTGGAATGTTCGAAGTAACAAGCTCGGGTATTAGTGCCGCCATATTATTCGGTGTGATCGGTGCTTTTATTTTTCAAAAACGGAATACGACCTACTAGTTGAATCGCCCTTTTTTTCCTCCCCTCTTTGCATATGATACGTTGAAGAGGAGAGGAGGGAAAGGATATGTACGGCTACTGTGATGGAGGATATCCCGGATATTGTGGAGGTTTTGGCGGAGGTTATGCACCAGAATATGGACACTGTGGGAATCGTAGTTCAACATTTGTGTTAATCGTAGTTTTATTCATTTTACTAATCATTGTTGGTAGAAGCTTTTTCCCTTAATCTTTGACAATCAAAATGTGAGGGGGAAAAGAAGTGCAAAATTCATTTTTTAAAGCAATTGAAAATAAAACTGGAGTATCTATGGAAGAACTTTTTACGCTTGCTAATGCCATCTCATATGCTGATTTTACGGATGAAAAACAAGTACGTAAAATAGTACGTAAGGTTGGCAAGTTAGCGAATAAACCGGTATCAAAAGAGCTAGAAGATGAATTAACGAAATCCATTTTACAAAGTGGAAGCTCGTTAAGTTTAAAAGATATTGAAAAACTTTTATAGAAATCCGTAATATCTTAATATACAGATGATGTAGTATAGGATAGTGAAGCCCCAGGAAGATGACTTATTTTACCCATGAAGTTGGCTAGAATATATGCTCAAATTCGCTGGGGCTATGTTGTGTTTTAAGCATATTATTTTCGGGTATGTAGTATATAGAAAGTAGAAAGATGGAGGTGGAAAAGATGGGTTATATTATTCCAAATCAACCGATACAATCTCAGATTTACGCAAATCGGATGTTTATGGATGATTATAATTTCGCTTATATAAATAATGTGTATGGTGTTAAGATGAAAACAAGCTTTGAGGATCAGCTAGAAAAGCAAGAACTAGAATACCATGAAAAAATGCAACTACGGGAACAAAAAGAAAAATCTAATCTACCATTATATAAAAGCTTTATCCAACCAAACCCCATTAATTTATCCCCTATAATCGCTGAAATCAGCGGTAAAGGGAATAATATAAACCGTTATATTTAAGGAAGATGCCGACATTTACGCTGGCATTTTCTTTTTTCTTTTAGACAATTTGTCCATGAGCAGAAAAAGCTCTATGTAGGCTTGAACTATAATTCAAAACTAGGCATTAGACCACTCCGAACAATCCCAGGATACATATAGATATTAGGATACTACAAAAGGAGGTTAGAAAATTTATGAATAAGAAGATGTTACTTTCACTAATCGATAAAGAAGTAAAAGTAGATAGAGGAGGACCCGAGTCCCGTGTAGGTAAGCTTCTTTCCGTAGAAGATGATCATTTCACGTTGCTTACTGCTGATGACGGCATTATTTATTATAATACACAACATATTAAAAGCTTAACAATTAATACAAAAAATCAGACGCAATTGGGATTTGAGATTCCCAAAAAATTTGAGTACATTACAGCAAATGACTTCAAAGGTGTTTTGGGAAAACTAGCACTTCGATGGGTAAAAGTAAATCGTGGTGGACCAGAAACACTAGAAGGTGTAATGGACTATGTGGATGACGATTATATTACAATTGTCTCGAATGAAGAAATAGTCCGAATTTCATTGTTCCATATTCGAAACATTAGCTACGGAGTAAAAATTGAAAAACCAAAAGAAAATGAGCAAGCAAACGGTGGGAGAAACAATCAGGAAAGAGCAAAGAATAATAGCAAAAAAAATGATTCCAATAAAGAAAGCGAATAACTAGATACTATATTCGTCGCTCCTATCTTGCGGAAGCGACGAATATTCTATGAAGGAGGCGCTCTAAGTTGCGAGAGAAGAATATGAAAACAGTATTAGACTCCCTTAAGAATATGAAAATACGCTTATATTTAGAGGGAAGTCAATTTGTAGAAGGTGTTTTGTTGAACGTTAAACAGGATTACCTAGTTGTTGATGTAGGTGGAAAACTATGTTATTTCACACTCGATCATATTCAAGCTCTATCGAATAATGCAAAAAACTTTCACATTTTCCCCAAAAACGATGTTGATTTGAACAATAATGATCTAATAGGTGTTTTGAAGGAATTAAAATACAATTGGGTAACTATTAATAGTTTGAGTGATCAGGAACTATTTGGAGTACTAAGCAATATTTTTGAAGACTCGATTATTGTAATTAATCAACAAGAACTACACTATATAGCTAAATCACATATATCGAATATTCATAAAGGAATATCCGAGAAGGAGAAAAACATAACAAGTAGCAAAGAAAAGCTAAATGTTGAAAAAACAACGGCGAATATGGAGCTAAATCAAGTTATGGAAAAAGCTACAGAAATTAGTCAAGAAGAAACGATACAAGACGTAATTTCTAGTTGGATCGAAGAAATAAACGAACCCGTTAACTCAAAGGATGAAGTAGAAAAATATTTGCCACAGGAACAAATGGTGTCAGATGTTAAGGATGAAACAAATAGTAATGAATTAGAAAAATTAAATGGAGACCATGAAGACCCTAATTTCAATGGAATAAAACAGCTTTTGGAACATCTTAATTCAATAGGCCAATTTAAAGTTGCGGAGCAATCTACAGAAATCAGAAAAGAAATAACGATACAAGACGCAATTTCTAGTTTGATCAAAGAAATAAACGAACTGGATGACTCAAAGGAAGAAGTAGAAAAATATTTACCACAGAAACGAGTTGTGTCAGATATTAATGAGTCAATAGCTCAAAAGATTGAGCCAATTCACGCTTCACTTGAAGAAATAATAGAAGGGAGTAATCTGGACGTAGTAGCTGATTCAACTACTAACAAATTGAAAGTAGAGAAAATAATGCAAACAGAACCTCCAGTAAGGAAAAACGAAAAAAGAATACTTCTAACGCCATGGAGTAAAATGAACTACGACCAAAATGCAATTGCTATCGCTCCGAAAAAAGATAAAGAAAGTTCAAATAATATAGGAGAACTTCCATTAAAGAAAACACAACTATTATTAGATAAAGAGCAAGATCTTCCTGCAACAAATGAAGCCCTAGAACAGGAAGAATTGAATATTGAAATGAAATCGCCAGAACCTATAGAAATAGTTGCCACAAAAACAACATTAATCAGCCCTCGAGAGAGAAAAGCGATGCTAGAAAAGCAATACTATGCACTGATGAGACATGCAGAACAAAGTTCTACCAATCTGGAACACCAAATTGCAACAATTAAATCCTTCCATCCTTCCCCTTTAGAGAATGAAGCAAACAATGATCTAGATAGTGGCGAATTACAAAAAATCCGCGTGCAGGAACGTAAAAAAGGGGAAAAAGCGATGTTAGAGAAACAGTTCAATTCTCTAATGCGGCACGCAGCTAAGATGTACCGTCAATTGAGGGACTATTAGATAATAATTAAAAGGAGATGTGCCCTTGAATAAAACTATTCAAAGTCTTATCAAGGAAATTGTTAAAATAGAAGTTTCAGGGAAAAAATTAATTAATGGTACGGTGATTGATTTAGGAAGTGACCTACTTGTACTGTTTAACGGTACAAATTTTATGTACATTCCTCTCGAACATATCCAAAACCTAAAAATGGATAAAAACAATGAAGAGGATATCCAGGATCCTACGGAAGACCCGAGTATAAAAGCTGGAGAAACACAACAAGAGTTATCGTTTAAAGAAACACTTGTCCTTGCAATTGGAAGGTATGTTGAACTATACGTTACAGACAGCCAACCTCTACATGGTCACATAACGAGTGTGCAAGACGATTATTTTGTTTTTTATTCCCCAATCTATAAATTGATGTATATTCCAATAGCGCATCTAAAATGGCTAATTCCTTATGCTCAAAATGAAAGTCCTTATGGTTTAGACGAAAAACATAGTATATTACAGTCGAATAGTGAAGTGCTTGCAACTACGTTTAAAAAGCAGATTGAAAAGTTTACAAATAAAATCGTCGTATTAAATATTGGAGGAATAAAAAGTTACAATGGAAAAATAAATAATATCGATGATCAATTGATGGAAGTGCAAAAAGCAAGGAAAAATGCTATATATCTAAACATTGATCATATAAAAACGCTTCACTTAGTGTAAAACGTAAAAATAGCAACTGCAAGAAGTATGAAAATGTGCATGCTTCTTGCAGTTGCTATTTATGTTCTTTCAAGAAATTACGATACCTTATGACATACATCTCACCCCAAGCAAATAGAAGTGAATATACATACATGGAATGGACAAACAAAAAAGGAGAGGACATGATACATGTATGAGTTTTCAGATAGGAATCGCCAGTTTGGTATTCCTTACGACTATGTTAGTCATTTTTTGGAGACCTAGAGGATTAAATGAGGCATGGCCAGCAGCAATTGGCGCAGCGATTATTTTACTTGCTGGAATTGTATCTCAAGCAGATATTATGGATATCATCAGTAAAATTGGTGGTGCTTCCATAACAATAATGGCAACGATAGTAATGGCTGTTATTTTAGAAAGTTTCGGTTTTTTCAACTGGGCAGCTGCAAGGCTTGCTAATTTAGCGAAAGGTTCTGGTTACCGCTTATATTGGTATATCCAATTGCTATGTTTTTTGATGACATTATTGTTTAATAATGATGGAAGCATTTTAATAACAACTCCCATTTTAATCTTACTACTTCATAATCTTCGTCTTAAACCTCATCAGCAAATTCCATATTTGTTAAGCGGTGCACTTATCGCAACAGCTTCTAGTGCGCCAATTGGCGTAAGTAATATTGTTAACCTGATCGCTTTAAATATTGTTGACATGTCTCTATGGATGCATACAGCAATGATGTTTGTACCAGCAACATTAGGTTTGTTATTTATGTCATTCTTAATGTATCTCGTTATAAAGAAAAAATTACCTAAAACATTGCCAAATGCAGCAACAGATATTGAGGAATATTTTTTTACGAAAAACTTCCATCCTTTAAAAAAGAAAACATCAGTAGAATCCAAACAGAAACGAACCAAATTTATGTTGAAAATATTACTATTTGTTTTTACTATGCGTTGCTTACTTTTTGTAGCTTCATATATAAATGTACCAATTGAATTTGTAGCTGTATTCGGATCCTTTGTTCTGCTTATGTGGAGATGGTATCAACTAGGAACGAACCCATTGGATATATTAAAGAAGACCCCTTGGCATATACTAATATTTGCGTTCTCTATGTATGTAATTATATACGCTTTAAATAATGTTGGTTTAACCAACTTACTTGTACAATGGTTTGAACCTATCGTCAACCAAGGCCTGTTCCAAGCAAGTTTTATTATGGGGGGATTAGTATCGGTACTTTCGAACTTGTTTAATAACCACCCTGCTTTGATGGTTGGTACGATTACCTTAACGAAAATGGGGCTAGATCCAATCACATTAAAAACAATTTATCTTGCCAACATAATTGGGAGTGATATGGGGTCTTTATTACTACCGATTGGTACACTTGCTTCGCTTATTTGGATGCATATTTTAAGAAAAAATAAAATAAAAGTTACTTGGAAGGACTATTTAAGTGTAACGATCATTGTTATCCCAATTTCCACGATCGTAACATTAACACTTTTATTTTTCTGGGTACAGTTAGTTTTTGCAAAATAAAGGTAGGGGGGCAAGAAAATTTCTAACAAGAAATAATCCTGCTTCTCTATTAAATGAATAAAAGAATCCATCGATAAAAACGTCTTTTTTCCGCTTATGAATTCAAAAAAGATAAGGGGACTTTAAGATGTAATTAGTATGGATTCTTTATAAATTATGAGTTATGTAGATTGGTAGAGAAATGATTACTTATATAGTTTCAACGTTTTTTGCATATATGAAAGTAGTAGCAATAATCCATACATATACTCATAAAAAAGGAGAAAACCTATGGATGGTTTTTTACTTTAGTTTTGAATCAGTCCTAGTATGTATATGTTAATCAGTGGAGAATTGATACAAAACAACTTGTACTAATTAACCTAAACAAAAAGTGGGATGCATATCTATTGCATCCCACTTTAATTTGCACTTACTATAAACTTTTATCCATCGCACGATGCGGAATACCTGCTTCTAGAAATTCAGGAGAAGTAATCGTGTAATTTCTTTTTTCATAAAATGGAATAGCATAGCTTTGCGCATTTAACTTCAGCTTTTGAAAACCATTAGAAAATGCATAGTCTTCCATACATTGCATCATTAAGTTTCCAAATTTTTTGCCTCTATACTCAGGGAGAATACAAACACGTTCTACTTTACCGATAGAAGGTTCTGTCGAGCGAATACGACCTGCACCAAAAGGTATCTCCCCATCATAAGCAACAAAATGAACTGCCTCCGCATCGTATTCGTCTAATTCTAGATGAAGAGGTACATCTTGTTCTTCTACAAAGACTTTTCGTCGAACGACGATTGCATCTTCATATTCTTTTTCAGTTTCTACTCTTTTTGCGATAACCAACACTTATTCAGCTCCAGACAATCTAAATGTTTCGTAAACGGTCCAAGAACCATCTTCTAGTTGGTATAACAAATGAAGGCGATCGATTTGTTCTTCAAATTCTGCACCAATCATTTTTAATTGAGGATAAATATCATCGTGTTCACTTGCATTCAATTTTTGTGCGATCGTAATATGTGGAACAAATGCATAATTTTCCTCGTCATTAAATCCAATATTATTTAAACTTTTGTGTAAAGAGATCAGTTCCTCTGTTGGTTCTACATTGAAGTAAATAGCATTTGTAACAGGAGCAAATGAACTAACTTTAGACGTTTTTAACGTAAACGGTTTATGTTCTTTTGCAACGAGGGCTATATTTTCTGATATTTTCTTGATTTCGTTCTCGTTTGCTTCGAATACTCCTTTAACCGTCATATGCGGTGTGATTAATGCATAATGAGGGTCATAGCGCTTTCTATAAGAGTTAGCGAAGTCCTGTACTTTTTTGGATGGGAAAGCAACAATACCGTATTTCATTTTTCATTACCTCCTCGAAGTTTTTATAGACCACATAACTAGTATAACAAAAAATAATTTATAAACCGAAATTGTTTTGTAATGATCTTGTCATATCTGGCTGCCAAAGCTTCCAAGTATGGTCTCCATCTAATTCGTCATAAAACGTGGAAAATCCTTTTTTTATTATTAAATTATGCAACTTTCTATTTGGTGTGACGAAATCGGTTAATAAGCCGTCTCCTGTTTTAACACCGAGTTCGTCTTTTCCGAAGACATGATAAATAGAAAAGGCGTGTACTTCTTTATGATTTTCCACTTGAGATAATACATATTCATTTACAAGTGGAGAGTGTAAAATAACTTTTCCATATGTATTTGGATACTGAAGCGCTGTTAATAATGACACAGTTGCAGCTAAAGAATCACCGATTAATGCACGTCCCATTCCAATTTGATAGGTAGGATAGTTTGCATCTATGTAAGGAACAAGTTCTTGTGCTAAAAATCGAATATATGCCTGGTACTTCTTGCCGTCAGGATGATACTTTTCTCTACGGTCTTTTACACTTTTGTAAGGAACACCAACAATGATCAAATTTTCGATTTTTTGTTGTTCATATAATTCATCGGCGACACGCGTAATTCGCCCTAACTGAAAATAATCTTTCCCATCGTTCGCGATAAGAATAGAATATTTATACAATGGGGAATAATTAGGTGGTAAGTAAATAAGTAATTGCATTTCCTCTTGCAATGCGTCGCTAAAAAGCGTTAAGTCTTGTACAACTCCTCGGTTCATATAGATCCTCCTACAAGTAATCATTTTGTATAGAAATTGTAACATATACATGAACAGAGGTATAATAATCATCCGTTAAAAAATATTGGCGTTTGGTAAGACAATATGCATGCATAATAGGAAAGTGCAACAGTTTCAAAAAATAAGCTAGAGGGGGTAGTTAAATTGGATAGACAGACGTCAAGAATACATTCAAGAACAGTGGAAAAGGCTGCGAACGACGCATTATTTAGAAGAGGTGTGACGATTGAAGAAATTGCTAAAATCGTTTTTGAGATGCAAATGCCATACAATAAAGGATTGACAATTGAACACTGTGTGGAATCGGTTAAAAGTGTTTTGAAAAAAAGAGAAATGCAACATGCCATTTTAGTGGGAATCGAATTAGATGAGCTTGCGGAGAAGAAGATGTTATCCGCCCCATTGCAACAAATAGTAGAAGCAGATGAGGGGCTATTTGGCGTAGATGAAACAATTGCATTAGGAGCAGTATATACGTACGGTAGTATAGCTGTTACAACTTTTGGTCATTTAGATAAAAATAAAATTGGAATTATATCGCAGCTTGATACGAAAATTGGTAATGGTGTGCATACTTTTTTAGACGATTTAGTATGTAGCATTGCTGCAAGTGCAGCGTCTCGGCTAGCGCATCGCACGAGGGATTTAGAAGAAGCAGATGAAACATTTGAAGATATAAAACCAGAACAAACAGCTCCTGAATCGAACATAAAGGACGTACGAACATAATCATATGGCGATATAAAATCCCAAGACTCTTACGTGTTTCTTGGGATTTTATATTGCTTTCTATTTACCTAAGTAAGTAATGGGGTTAAGATAAATGATTTCAGGGGAGTAATAAATGCAAAGTGTATTTATTTTATAATCTTAATAAATATAAAAGTAGGTGGTGCGAATGAAAAATAATTTTTTTGTAGGGTTAAAAGGAGCTTTTACAGTTAAAAACGTTCCCTTTCCCTGGATAAGAGCAATTTGTGCTGGAATATGTTCTGCTTCACCGATTGTAATTGGAATCCTTTTAGGAAACTTTCAATATGGACTTATCGCAGGAATAGGGGGATTTGCATATCTTTACGTTTGGAATGAGCCTTTCCTACAAAGAGCAAAGAAAATTTTCTTTGTGGCGCTCGGTCTTTCAGCTTCAATAGGATTCGGAATTCTGACGGCTTCATCCCCTATTCTATTTGCCATATTAATCGGCTTAATAGGGGGGATTGGCACATTCATATTTGGTGCATTAAAAATTCCTGGACCTGCTTCGATATTTTTTGTTATCGTTTTCGCCATGACTTCTGCTTCTCATCCGGATCCAAAGCTAGCTTCCACGTATGCGGGACTTGTTTTATTAGGAGGAGTTTTTGCTTGGATTATAGCGATGGTAGGATGGTTCTTCAATCCTCATGGACCTGAAACAAATGCGGTAAAAAGGGTGTATTTACAGTTAGCATCTTTACTTCAAACTGTTGGTACGGAACAGTTTAATGTAGCTCGGGAGAGAACGGTATTAGCGTTAAGAGATGCAGACGCAACATTAATAGCGGGATTTGCCTCTTGGAACAGTTCCCTTATTTATAAGCGATTATATTTATTGAAAGATCGGGCTAGCATTATATTTTCTGATATTCTTGAAATGTCCGCAGAAGGAAGAAAAGAGCTGCCAATTGAGTTGGGACAAACCGTTGAAGCGTTAGCCCATTCGCTTCACCCGAAGCAGAGCAGAGAAACCCCCATTATTCTCCAACCAGAAGAAACGGATAAAGCGGTAGATCGATTATTTTCCAAAATATACGATGCGGATGCCATTTTAAATGAACCAATGACGAAAATCAATCAAGAAATAACCATCACCAAACCTACTTTAAGCAGTGTTTTTTCAGATGCATTTGATAAGAACTCCATTGTATTTATTTCTGCTTTAAAATATGGGGTAGTATTGATGATTGCATCGCTGATTGCCTTTGCATTTGAATTTGATCGCTCCTATTGGATTCCTGTTTCTTGCGGAGCAACAATGTTAGGTTCTACGATAATGAGTACATTCCATCGTGGAATTCAAAGAGCGATTGGGACGATTGTAGGGATTTTGATCGTAACGATTGTACTCTCAATAGGACCAACCGGTATTTGGGTTGCCTTCTGCATTTTAGTATCCAGCTTTTTTACAGAGCTTTTTATGGTGAGAAATTACGCTTTTGCGGTTATGTTTATTACCCCAAGCTCGATATTAATAGCGGAAAATACGACAAAAATACACAGTCTTTCTTATTTTGCTACGGCTCGAATAACAGATATTATCATTGGCATTCTCATCGGTCTAGCTGGAGTTTTACTAATAGGTAATCGGTCCGCTTCGAGCAGACTTCCTCATCTAATAGCAAAAACAATTCGTAGTGAGTCCCAATTATTTTTTATGCTGTTTTCTGAACCAAATAGTAGTATGAATATCGATAAAAGCAAAACGTTGAATAAGTTAAGAACCAATTTGGTCAATTTAAGAACGATTTATACGACAGCTTTAGGGGAAGTACCTACGAACAAAGAAGCTTTAGAATTACTATGGCCAGCCATTTTTTCTATAGAGCAGATAGGATATGTTCTCGAGTTTAGTTCCAATCACTCCGAACGACCTATTCTACGAGACGACATACTTGCTCAATTTCTATTAGTTTTTGAAACGATGGCTAAAACTGTAGAACTCCAACAGGAAGAGGCAAATAAAGAAGTGCCCAGTATCGAAGGATTCTCTAAAATCCAACAAGAAATTAATTCTTTACAAACAGCACTTCAACTTTTCCATCATCAAAGTCGACTTACTTAAAAATCCCAAGACCCTTAAATAGAGGGACTTGGGATTTCTGTATACAATTATTCGCCGGATTTTTTAAACCCTGCTTTAACCGCATCTTCTTCTGTACAAAACCATTCCTCTGGCTTCGTCATTTCATAATACTTGCCGCTCGGAATATGATAAATCTTCTTTCCTTGCCTATTAATATTGCCTTTTATAATACATTTTTCATTTGTTTCAAAAGTAACGTTTTCTTTATGTAGAGCAGCAGTGTTAAATCCTCGATTCGTTACATAGCCTGGTATTTCCCACACGCCAATTTTTTTGTTTTGTCCTTTTTCCTCTGCCTTTTCAAATTCATTTATGTATTTTGTATTGGGAGGAAAGACATAAGCCACACGAGCTAACCCTTCTTCGAGAAGTGTTTCTTGGACACTGACACCATCGACATAAATATAGGCAAGCAATCGATTGTAATCGTCCAATCGATCCCCAACATCAAATTCTATTGTGACAACTCCGCTATTTAGCAATTGTTGATTGCGGGATTTCGCTTCTTCTCCAAATGGCTGTTTTCCAAGTGTTTGATGATGCGTTTCGGGGGTATCAATTAGCAAGTAACGCACAGTTTCAATATTTCCGTTATACTTAATTTTAATTGTATCACCGTCAATAACATTTATTACTTCGATGGGAATTTGATCGGTCCTGCCGGTAGTTTGTGTACTACCATTGGAAGAAATTTCTTCACAACCGAAGAGCATGCATAGACATATGAATAAAATCCATTTTTTCATCCTAATCACCATGAATAGTTTAGCATATAGAAAAGAAGAGAGAAATAATGAAAAAAATCAGCTTTTCCTTTTAATGAAGGGAAAGCTGATTTTATGTAGAAAGTAGATTCAATTATTACTCTCCGTCTCTTCTAGGTCTTCTGCAAAATATAAAAATGCTTCTTGGTCTAATTCTGATAACCGTTCTTTGTTAATCCCCAATGCAAATGCACCTGTAAAAATTGGTTCCCACCATGTATCTGTTTCTGTCATGTTCATTTCCTCCTTTAGTTTCCTTTAATCCATTTGACAAGTATATACCCGAACTAGTTCCACAAATAAACTGAATATCTGAAAATGAATCAAATATCATGTGCTTAAAAGTAAGACTTATAGACTAATGGAGCGGAATGCATAAAAAAGAATTTTTCTCTCTACATTAACAGTATTCCACATAATTTGTTTCTCATGTATCGCCCCAAAAAAGAAGTTTTAACGCAACGATCGATATGTAATACCTTTTCTATCCGAGAAACAAATAGTATGATTTTTAAAAAGGAAATTATACCTGAAGGAGATGGTTGCGTGAATTTTACTGAACAACATTTAGATAAAATAATAAAGGAACATCAAGCTTTTTTTGATACTGGAATAACCAAACCAATCAAATTTCGAATTGAACAATTATCGATTTTAAAAAAATCGATTAAAAAATATGAAAAAGATATCATACAGGCACTTTATCGAGATCTGAGAAAAAGTGAGTTTGAAGCCTTCACGACAGAAATTGGGTTAGTATACGATAATATTGCATTTATGAAAAAAAACTTGGAAAAGTGGATGGAGCCCAAACAAGTAAAAACGCCACTTGCACTTATGCCTTCGAAAAGTTTTATCGTGCATGATCCATATGGAACGGTTTTAATTATTGCTCCGTTTAATTATCCTTTCCAATTAGTAATGGAGCCACTGCTTGGAGCAATAGCCGGAGGGAACTGTGCAGTGATAAAACCTTCTGAATCGACACCCCATACAACTAATATAATACAAAAAATAATCTCAGAAACGTTTGATTCTTGTTATATTAGAGTAATGGAGGGAGAGAAAGAGGAGACTTCTCTGCTCATCCACGCTGCATTTGATTTTATCTTTTTTACTGGAAGTGTAAAAGTAGGAAAACTAGTCATGAAAGCCGCTTCTGAAAGACTCACTCCCATTGCCCTTGAACTAGGTGGAAAAAGTCCCACGATTGTCGATCACACAGCAAATTTGGAAGTAGCAGCGAAGAGGATTATTTGGGGGAAATTCGTAAATGCTGGCCAAACTTGTATTGCTCCTGATTATGTAGTAGTAGAAGAAAGTGTAAAAGAAAAATTTATCGAGCTTTTAAAACAGAAAATCTTACAGTTTTATGGGAAAAACATTCAAGATAGCTCCGACTTTGGGAGAATTGTCAATACAAATCATTTTGACCGGTTGAAAACGATTTTAGAACGAGAAAAAGATCAAATTATTTTCGGTGGAAAAACAGATTGTACGGATCTATATATAGAACCAACATTACTTACTGGAATAGATTTTTCAAGTCCTTCTATGGAGGACGAGTTATTTGGTCCAATATTACCCATTATAGGTTATACCGATCTGCCTGCAATAATTCGTCGAATTCGTAAATTGCCAAAACCACTTGCTGCATATATGTTTAGTGAGAATGAACGTGCACAACAATACTTTTTGGAAGAATTTTCTTTCGGTGGAGGTTGTATCAATGATACGATTTCACAGGCAGGAAGTGCATACTTACCGTTTGGAGGCGTCGGTAATTCTGGGGTTCAGGCATATCATGGGGAGGCGAGCTTTACTTTATTCACACACCAAAAGTCTATTATAAAAAAGAGTACAAAGTTACCTGTGAATATTGTGTTCCCGCCATATAAAAATAAAGTAAAATTAGTCCGAACCATTTTGAAATAAATAAAGAAACGCCCACCATACTTTTACCAATAGATGACTTTTTGTTACTATAGAAAGAAGAAGAGGAGGAAATAAAAAATGTCATTTACCTTTAACAAAGAACAAACTATTACCTTACTAAAACAATTAGTGGAAATACCAAGTCCATCTGGATATACAAAAGAGATTATGGATTTTATGGAACAAATACTAAAAGACCTGCAAGTTACTTATATTCGTACCAATAAAGGAGCGTTAATTGCTACTATTAAAGGAGAAGACGATATTAAACATCGTCTACTAACAGCTCATACCGATACACTAGGTGCAATGGTAAAGGAAGTAAAATCAAGTGGTAGATTAAAACTATCCATGGTCGGTGGTTTCAATTGGAATGCTGTTGAAGGGGAATACTGCACCATTCATACAGCGAGTGGTAAAAAAATTAGCGGAACAATACTAATGCATCAAACAACCGTTCATGTATATAAAAATGCAAGCGGTTTGCCAAGAGACGAGCAAAATATCGAAGTCCGAATAGACGAAAAAGTAACAAATGCGGAAAGTACGCGAAAACTTGGCATTGAAGTAGGTGATTTTGTATCATTTGATCCTCGTTTTGAAGAAACGGACACAGGATTTATCAAATCACGGCATTTAGATGATAAAGCAAGTACTGCATTATTATTACAACTTATTAAGTCATTAAAAGAACATAATGTCGTACTACCACATACAACACATTTTTATATTTCGAATAACGAAGAAATTGGTTATGGTGGAAACTCTAACATTCCAGAGCAAACCGTAGAATATATTGCTGTAGATATGGGAGCAATTGGCGATGGTCAAACGTCAGATGAATATACAGTATCTATTTGTGCGAAGGACTCTTCAGGACCATATCATTACGAATTAACGCGTCAGTTAGTGAATCTTGCGAAACAAGGAAACATCGATTATAAATTAGATATTTATCCTTATTACGGTTCTGATGCATCCGCTGCTATTCGTGCTGGATTTGACGTGAAGCATGCCTTATTTGGACCGGGGATAGAAGCTTCCCATGCGTACGAGCGAACACATGTAGACTCCCTAAAGAACACAGCAGAACTTTTATATGCATATGTAAACACAAAAATTTCTTAAGAATCGGGTCAAACCGATTCTTTTTTACTTGTTTTTTTTGCCTTAAATCCATATGATAAATAAGTGAATAAGAAGGAGATATAACAGAATGGATATAAAAACACAAGATGAAATATTAAAAAGAAGAACTTTTGCAATTATTTCCCACCCGGATGCTGGTAAAACAACTATTACGGAAAAGCTCTTATACTTTGGTGGAGCAATTCGTGATGCAGGAACAGTAAAAGGGAAAAAATCTGGGAAATTTGCAACATCTGACTGGATGGAAATTGAGAAACAACGTGGGATTTCCGTTACATCATCCGTTATGCAATTTGACTTTAATAATTGCCGGATTAATATATTAGATACACCTGGGCACCAAGACTTCAGTGAAGATACGTATCGCACATTAATGGCTGTTGATAGCGCAGTAATGATTGTTGATGCAGCTAAAGGGATCGAAGCACAAACATTAAAGCTATTTAAAGTTTGCCGCATGCGAGGAATTCCGATTTTCACATTTATTAATAAACTAGACCGCCAAGGGAAAGAGCCTCTAGAACTAATGGAAGAATTAGAAGAAGTACTAGGGATTCAGTCTTACGCGATGAACTGGCCAATCGGTATGGGGAAAGAGTTTTTAGGAATCTATGATCGCTATAATAACCGAATCGAGCAATTCCGTACAGAAGAAACAGAACGATTCCTACCTTTAGATGAAGATGGGGAACTAGCGGTCGATCATTCCATGAAACAAACTTCGTATTATACGCAAGCAATGGAAGACATTATGCTATTAAATGAGGCTGGAAATGATTTTGATAAAGAAAAAGTACTTGCAGGAGATTTAACACCAGTATTTTTTGGTAGTGCATTAACTAATTTCGGTGTCCAAACATTTTTAGAAACATACTTACAGTTTGCTCCAACACCACAACCTCGTAATACGGACAATGAAGAAGAGGTTAATCCTTTAAATGAAGAATTCTCTGGATTCATTTTCAAAATTCAAGCGAATATGAATCCGGCACACCGAGACCGTATTGCATTCGTTCGAATTGTTTCCGGGAAATTTGAAAGAGGCATGTCGATAACCCTTGCTCGGACCGGGAAAACATTTAAAGTAACGCAATCTACTCAATTTTTGGCGGATGATCGCGAAACTGTAGAAACAGCAGTAGCGGGAGATATTATTGGACTTTACGATGTTGGAAACTACCAAATCGGCGATACCGTTGTAGGTGGGAAGAAAGCATTTAATTATGAGGCGCTTCCACAATTTACGCCTGAGTTATTCGTTAAAGTAACAGCGAAAAACGTATTGAAATCCAAACACTTCCATAAAGGAATTTTACAATTAGTGCAAGAAGGTGCGATTCAATATTATAAAACGCTCCACACGGAAGAAGTTATTTTAGGAGCAGTTGGGCAACTTCAATTTGAAGTGTTCGAGCATCGTATGAAAAATGAATACAATGTCGAAGTACGTATGGAACCAATCGGATCGAAAGTAGCACGTTGGATTGAAAATGAAGAAGATGTGAAAGAATCGATGACTGGTCCACGAAGCATGCTTGTAAAAGATCGCTACGATAACTATGTATTCTTATTTGAAAATGAGTTTGCAACTCGCTGGTTCCAGGATAAATACGAGCATATTAAATTGTATAATTTACTTTAAGCAAAAAGACTGCCTTTTTATGAGGTAGTCTTTTCTTATGGAATCGCAAGATACCCGCCGTGAATCCAAGATAGACAGTTCAAATCGCAAGATAGGCCTCTAGAATCGCAAGATATCCACTTAAATTTGAACTCTTTTCCCCTAAAGCATATGATAGTAATAGCAAATAAGAAGGTGGACCTGACCATGAATATTAGTAATTTCTCGATAAAAAGGCCAGTATTTACAACTGTAATTATGTTTTTAATCATCATTTTAGGCGGTGTTTCTCTTTTCAAAATACCGATCACGCTAATTCCTAACTTAAATCCTCCGGTAGCGGTTGTCGTGACGAGTTATCCTGGAGCAAGCCCGGTAGAAGTGAATGAAAAAATTACAAAGCCAATAGAATCTTCCTTAAGTACGTTGCCCGGGATTAAATCCATAAAAAGCACTTCTCAAGAAGGTGCGAATTTTATATTACTAGAATTTGATTGGTCAACTAATATGGATGACGTTGAGCTAGATGTAATGCGACGACTGGATATGACGATACTACCAGAGAATGCGATAAAACCTCAGTTTTTAAAATTTGACCCTGCACAATTTCCAGTAATCCAGCTCGCGTTAAGTGGGACGAGTACAGGAGAAGATATTCGTTTAGTAGCGGAGCGACTAAAAAAGGATCTTGTTAGTACGGAAGGTGTAGCAAGTGTTAATGTTTCTGGTACGATTATACAGCAAGTGCAAATACTACTAGATCAGAACGCATTAGAAGAAAAAGGGCTTAGCCAAACGGATATTGTACAATTAATCCAAGCAAATAATATTTCGCTTCCAGGAAATACAATTGAAACGGCAGATAAAAAAACACTTACTACCCGAATTGTTAGTACACTTACAACCGTGGACGACATTAAAAATCTAGTTATTACAGTGAACCCGCTTAACGGGAAAAAGGTAACGATTGCAGATGTTGCTACTGTAGAATTAGCCGTACAACCGAAAAATTCGGACACGAGGGCGAATGATGAACCAGCCGTTTTACTTTCTGTTTTTCAAGAATCGGGTGCAAATACTGCTAGCGTTTCAAAAGCATTTCAACAAGCGTTGGACGAGCAGCTTGCGAAAGAAGCGTATAGTAACATAAAAGCAAATATACTATCTGACCAAGGAGACTATGTTAAAGCAGCAATCAACAATATTGGGACGAGCCTAATTTCAGGTGCAGTTTTAGCAATGCTTATATTATTCGTCTTTTTGAGAGGTATTAAAAGCCCGATTATAATAGGTATCGCTATTCCTTATTCTGTCATTGTTACATTCGTTTTAATATACTTTGCAGGATTCTCGTTAAACATTATGACGTTAGGTGCATTAGCACTCGGTATTGGAATGTTGGTTGATAATTCCATTGTTGTAATTGAAAATATCGAAAGGCATTTAGGTTTAGGAAAGACACCAAAAGAAGCAGCTTCTATTGGAACTAAAGAAGTTGCTAGTGCAATTATTGCGTCTACGTTAACGACGATAGCGGTTTTTGTACCTGTTTTATTTATAACGGGCTTAATTGGTCAAATTTTTACGGAATTTGCTTTAACTATTTCGTTTAGTTTATTTGCTTCATTAGTTGTTGCATTGACTGTCGTTCCAATGATGGCGAGTAAAATGTTAAAGAAACCGAGAGGAAATTTAGAAGCCAAAAGGCGTAGGTCGAAGGCTTATAATAATTTAGAACGATCTGTCAAATGGGCTCTTTCCCATCGTGCAATCATTCTTTCGGCTACGGTTTTATTATTAGCTATCTCTACGTTTGGATTATTCCGCATAGGTACGGAATTTTTACCCGCAACAGACGAAGGTTTTATGACAATCGCAGTAAGACTAGAAAATGGTGCCTCCTTAGCTGCAACGGATGAAGTAGTAAAAAAAATAGAGAAACAATTACAAAAAGAAAATGATGTGGAAGTGTACGTAAGTTTTGTAGGTGGCAATCAAGAAGGGCAGTCAAGAGGAACATCGATGTCTAATCGAGCAGAAATTTACGTAAAAATGGTCCCTTTAGAAAAAAGAGATCGTTCTATTTTTACATTTGTTGATGAAGTACAACCGAAAGTAAATGAGATTGTTGGACAAAATGTCGAGGTAAACTTTAATATGCAAACTGCTGCAGGTTCGGCACCAAATTCCATCTCCTTTACTATTTCTTCCGTAGACAAGGAGCATTTAAACAGCTCAGTTCATGCGATTACGAGTGAAGTAGAACAAATGCCGGGTGTTATCAGTTTTAGAAATGATTTAACAGAAACAATTGAAGAAGTACAAATTACTGTAAAACGAGATGCTGCGACAGAATACGGACTTGCACCAGCACAAATAGCGCAAACTGTCAATAATGTGACAAGGGGAGTTTTTGCGACGCAAATTATTTCGGAGCAAGAGGATGTGTACGGTGTTTATGTCCAATATGATGAAGCTTTTCGGAAAAATGTAGACCAATTGAAACTATTGAAGCTAAGAACTCCTTCAGGTCCATACATTACATTACAAGATGTGGCGAATATAGAAATTGCAGAGGGACCATTAACGATACGTAGAGTAGATCAAGCAGGTGCAGTAACTTTTACGATTAAGTATGAGTCAACATACACGTTAGGGGCAATGTCTGATGCTGTCGATGAAGCAATTGCCAATGCCAATTTAGAAGATAATGTAATGGTCTCATTTGGCGGGGATAGAGAATTGTTGGATAATGCGAAAAATGATATGATTCTGGCTGTTATATTAGCAGTTGTGCTCGTGTATATCGTGATGGCAGCACAATTTGAATCTTATAAATACCCATTTGTTATTATGTTTACAGTCCCTCTTATTACAATTGGCATATTCATCGGTTTGTTTACGACAACTACTCCAATTAGTATTTCAGCGGTTATCGGTATTCTAATATTAGTAGGTATTGTCGTAAATAATGGAATTGTATTAGTGGATTATATCAATCAGCGAAAAGCACAAGGTATGGGGGCATATGAAGCGATTACAACATCGGTAAAAGACCGAGTACGTCCTATATTAATGACCGCATTGACAACGATTTTAGGGTTAGTACCACTCGCTTTAGGAATAGGAGAAGGAACAGAAATTAATCAGCCGATGGGGATTACGGTCATAGGTGGTCTGATTAGTTCTACCTTTTTAACATTATATGTTGTACCCGTCATCTACAGTTTATTTGATAAAGAAACGAGAAAGAAAGCCACATCTTACAATTAAGTAATATTTGTTTACAAGTGGAAAAATAGACAGTATACTTAATACTATAAATTGAATAAACTTTTGACGTATGTCAAAGGGGAGTAGCTATAGGGAAACCTATTTCATAGTCGTCATTACATGGCTTTTGCCATCGGTTATGATAGCAATTTTTAACTTTGCTTAGCAAGACCTTTGCCTTTTTTAGGCAAGGGTCTTTTTATTTGCAAAAAGGAGGATATTGATGGATTTAGGAATATTGTTAGAGTATGGTTGGGTATTACTCGTACTAGTTGGATTAGAGGGATTACTCGCAGCCGATAATGCAGTCGTAATGGCTGTTATGGTAAAACATTTACCAAAAGATAAGCAGAAAAAAGCATTATTCTATGGATTACTTGGTGCGTTTGTCTTTAGATTTCTAGCGTTATTTATGATTACGTTCTTAGTAAATATTTGGCAAGTGCAAGCAATAGGGGCAGCCTACTTATTATTCATATCAATTAAGCATATTTACGATCAGCGGAAGCATAAAGATGACGATGAATCCGATGGTTTGGAACATGAAGTTCAAGGAAAAGAGAAAAAAGGTTCTGGTTTCTGGATGACTGTATTAAAAGTAGAGCTAGCTGATATTGCTTTTGCGATTGACTCTATGCTTGCAGCCGTTGCAATTGCCGTTACATTACCTCATGTAAGTGATTTTGATATTGGTGGCATTAATGCGGGACAATTCTCTGTTATGTTCCTTGGTGGTGTAATTGGACTAATAATTATGCGATTTGCTGCACATAAATTTGTTCGATTACTAGAAAAATATCCTTCACTTGAAACAGCTGCTTTTTTAATCGTTGGTTGGGTAGGGGTTAAACTTGCGGTGTTAACACTTTCACATCCAGGCGTTGGAATACTAGATGAGCATTTCCCACATTCGACAACTTGGAGTATCATATTCTGGACTGTATTATTTGGTATTGCTATTGGTGGTTATATATTAGGAGTAGCAAAAAATAAAAACGTACAAGCAGGAAAATAAAACATAAAGTATAAAAAGATAGTTTTAACTATCTTTTTATACTTTTTTTTTCTACAATGAGATAACAGGAATGTCTGAAAGGAACTAACACGTATGAAACAATCGCCACTAAAACTGAAATCTAGATTTACTCCAGCACAAGCTATCGTGACCTATTATTTTATTGCCATTGCAGTTTCCGTCATACTGCTCAGTTTACCTGGAGTTCATAGACCAGGGGTAGAAGTAGGCTTTATAGATAGCTTATTTACAGCTGTAAGTGCAGTAAGTGTTACCGGACTAACTACGATTAATATTTCAGAGACATACAGTGTGTTCGGATACATCATGATTATTCTCATCTTACAACTTGGCGGCATTGGAATCATGTCATTGGGTACATTTATATGGCTAATTTCTGGCAAGAAAATTGGTTTACGAGAAAGACAACTTATTATGGTTGATCACAATCAGCCAACTATGTCGGGAGTAGTGCACTTAATAAGAGAAATAATAAAAATTTTGTTGTTGATCCAGTTGATTGGTGCAATTTTATTAACTTTATATTTTACACAGTATTATGATTCATTTAAGGAAGCGATGATGCAAGGAGTTTTTACTTCAGTATCTGCAACTACGAATGCCGGATTAGACATTACCGGGCACTCATTATTACCTTATCACAATGATTATTTCATCCAAATTATTACTAGTTTTTTAATCGTTTTTGGTGCTATTGGATTCCCTGTTCTAATAGAAGTCAAAACATTTTTAAAGAATAAAAATAATAATTTTCGTTTTTCTTTATTTACAAAGCTTACGACGATTACGTATGGTGCTCTCTTACTATTTGGAACGGTTATGATCCTTTTACTTGAAATGTTTAATTCCTTTCAAGAGATGTCGTGGCATGAAAAGTTTTTCACTGCATTTTTTCACTCCGTTTCTACAAGGTCTGCGGGATTGACTACGATGGATATAACGCTTTTTAATGAGGGAACGGACTTATTAATGAGTGTTCTGATGTTTATTGGAGCTTCTCCAAGTTCTGTTGGTGGGGGAATACGGACGACGACTTTTGCGGTTGCACTGTTGTTTTTAATAAATTTTTCAAGAGGAAAAGATAGCATTCAAATTTTTAGCCGAGAAATCCAATTAATTGATGTTTTTCGAGCTTTCGCAGTAATTATACTAGCATTAATAATGGTTTTTGTAGCAACAATTTTACTGTCTGTTACAGAACCAGATATACCAATTACAACGCTGATTTTTGAAATCACTTCCGCTTTTGGAACTTGCGGTATGTCGCTTGGGATTACAAGTGAATTGTCGGATATAGGGAAAATTACGATGATGTTGCTAATGTTTATCGGGCGCGTGGGCATGCTTTCCTTCTTATTTTCATTAGGAGGAAAAAGTAATAAAACGAAATATCAGTTCCCGAAAGAACGTGTAATTATTGGTTAAAAAAGCCCTCCTAAGAAATAAAAAAACAACCGAGCAAACAGTCCTTATAGGTCTGACATGCTCGGTTGTTTTAGTTCAAAATATTCTATTCCATGTTATTTGGAAACCCGCGGTAAGCATCTAAAACAACTAGTGGAAACTTAAACTACGATTGCGCTTTTTTCAATCATTGAAAAATGAGGTGTTTCATCTTTCCCGAAAGTAGTTAATAAATAGCCTTCTTTTTCTTTTATAATTCCATTTTTATAAGCATCTACGCTAATAGAAATAGGGGTGATAAATGTCTGCTTATATAGTTCGCGCTCATTTAAGGCAAATGCAACAAACTCATCACCTGCAATGGAAGGATCATCCACTAGCTGCTTATATAATACAGATTGTTCTTCTTTATCTATATCATTTTCCCACCAAGGTTTACGTGGTTGGAATTTTTGTTTAGATAAATAATCGAGTTTCATTACACTTTGAATAGCTGACAATGAAATATTTTCTTGCCCTTGTAAAAAAGAAAATAAACGAGTATATAAATCTTCTAGCTGATGTCCAATTTTCGACCAGTTTCTTTCTTCCCAAAAAGTCCCGAATTGTTGAAAAAAGTCGAATGGCGTTTCGAATATATGAGCGAATAAATATTCAAGTGTGTTATCCATGCGATGCGCATTCCAATATTTTTCAAGTACATCTTCTACTTGTTTAATACGAAGAATATCATCGAACTTTAACACGTTATTAGAGAAAATTTCATAAGGTGCTTGATCTACATATACATAGCCATATTTTTCTGCCTCTACACGTAAACCAGTTCCACGGAGTAGCTTTAAAAATCCAAGCTGTAATTCCTCTGGTCGCATGTCGAACACTTCGTTAAATGTATTTCTAAACGAATGATAATCTTCTTCTGGTAAGCCGGCGATTAAATCTAAGTGCTGATCAATTTTACCACCGCTTTTAACCATAGTTACCGTACGCTGCAGTTTTTCAAAGTTTTGTCTACGTTGTACTAGCTCATTTGTTAAATCATTTGTAGATTGAACACCAATTTCAAAACGGAAAAGCCCGGCAGGTGCATTATCATTTAAAAATTGGATAACTTCAGGACGCATAATATCCGCAGTTATTTCAAATTGAAAGACAACGCCAGGTAAATGTTCATCAATAAGGAATTGGAACATTTCCATCGCATAGCTACGACTAATATTAAACGTTCGATCGACAAACTTGATCGTTTTTGCACCGTTTGCCATTAAGAAACGGATATCTTCTTTTACCTTATCTCGATTAAAATAACGAACGCCAACTTCTATAGAAGACAAGCAAAATTGGCATGAAAACGGACAACCGCGGCTCGTTTCGATATAAACAACTCGTTTTGATAAGTTTGGAAGATCTTCCGTAAAACGAAATGGCGAAGGTGAATCTCGTAAATCTAATTTTGGTGGTAGCGGATTTAGCATAAATTTGTCGTCTTGCACATAAGCTACACCAGGGACATCATTTAGCATTTGTTTGTCATGCAAGAAGTTTAACAACTCTTTAAAAGCGTGTTCGCCTTCACCTACAATAATATAATCGATTTCTTTCACTTGACGTAGCCATACATTTGTATCGTAGGAAACTTCGGGGCCGCCTAAAATGATTTTGATAGAGGGATCTACAGTTTTTAACATTTTAATAACTTTAATCGTCTCTTCAATGTTCCAGATGTAACAACTAAATCCAACTATATCAGGTTTTTTTTGATATAGATCTGCAACGATATTGAATGTCGGATCCTTAATCGTATATTCAACAATAAGGGGGGAATAATCGGGTTCTGCGTAGGCTTTTAAACAGCGTAATGCTAAATTTGTGTGTATGAATTTCGCATTCAGCGTAGTTAATATTATATTCATTATCAATAGCTCCTTCTTTTGTATAACCATTGTATCAAGATAGTCGTTGTCGACAATATAGGAAAAAAGTATCATATCAAAAATATAAGTGATGTGAAATAATCAGAATTAATAAACTTTTTCGTGTGTTATATTCATCATATAGTATTAATCTTTTTGAAGAAATTCATTCGCAATGAGAGGTTTGGTGAAGTTTGTGCTAGTTGAGTATGAATATAGACAAAAATTTGAACATATTTTTCAGTTTTTCTCAAATGGTCTATTTTTTGTTGATAAACATGGAATAGTGCTAGAAATGAATGCACAAATGGAAGAAATACTACAAATAGATAAAAATAAAGTTGTAGGTTTTAACGCATTAGAACTTTTGGATTTGTTTGTAAACCCATTTGAAACTAAAAAAGCATTCGTCACCCAACTGATACAGTTTGGGAAGGCAGAGCTTTTCAGTGAAATTCGAACTTTTTTAGGAGAATTCAAATATATTCATGTGAAGGTATTCAAACAAGAAGATACAAATCTATACTTAGCTGAAGTGCATGACGAGTCTGAGAAGTTCCATATGAAAAAACGTTTAAATCATACTGAGTCACTAAGTACAATTGGCCAATTAGCCGCAAGTATTGCACATGAGATTCGTAATCCTATGACATCATTGAAAGGATTCACCCAATTATTACAACAAACGACAAATGAGGATGGTAAAAGATATTTAGCCGTCATTAATGATGAAATAAAACGTATGGAAGAAATTTTAACTGAGTTTTTAGAAGTCTCCAAACCAACAAATAATAAATTTGAGTACTTCGAACTAAAAGAACTTATATCGGAAGTAGTAAATTTTATGGCTCCTCAAGCACTCATGAAAAATATAGAAATAATCATCACATTAACAATAGATAGCATATGCAAGATTTTAGGAGATCGAAATTTAATGAAACAAGTTTTTATGAATTCGATTAAGAATGCAATTGAAGCTATGCCAAAAGGTGGAAACATTTTTATAACTATTATGTATACAGGAAAAAAAGACGTTTGTATCGAGATCAAGGATCAAGGCCAAGGAATTGATGCAGATCAGCTAGACAAAATATTTGATCCATTTTTTACAACAAAATCTGGAGGGACAGGGCTTGGATTGTCTCATAGCAGTCAAGTAATTAAATCACATGGTGGAAGTATTGAAGTGGAAAGTGAAGTGGAAGTAGGAACAAGTTTTAAATTTATACTTCCATTACAACATGAGTTCTAGCCTGTTTTGACAAGATTATAGGATAACCTATATAATGATAGCTAATGTCAATTTTATAGGTGAGGATGACTAATAATGACAAATGATCAATCGAACAATGCACTAAAGCTATTTGTTGTGTTGTCTCGTGCCCATAAAGTAATTCACGAATGTACCAATCAATTTTTTCAAGAAAACGGATTAAACCCAACCGAATTTGCGGTTTTAGAACTTCTGTATCATAAAGGAAAACAACCACTTCAACAAATTGGTAATAAAATTTTGTTAGCGAGTGGTTCGATTACTTATGTAGTGGATAAATTAGAAGGACGCGGGTATATTAATCGGGTTTCTAGTGATACTGATCGACGTGTTACATATGCGGAAATTACAAAAGAGGGTACTACTTTTATGGACGAACTATTTCCAAGGCATGAGCAGCAATTGAAACAATTAATGGGTGTATTATCTGAACAAGAAAAGGATCAAGTGATAGAACTTTTAAAAAAATTAGGATTATCTATTAAAAACCTTTCTTAGCAAAATAAAAACTTCGAGCCAGATAAGGCCCGAAGTTTTTATTTTGCTTGAATAGTTGCAGCCATTTGTACAAAATTATCTATAGCTGGACTTTCTGTTGTATCGAAAACAGTAATTTTTACAAGTAATTCATCTTTTACAAATGTATAGCCGAAGACGTTTCCATCAGGCGTATCTATTTGATAAGCATTCATATGTTCCATAGATTCGTTCTGTGGAATTAGGTTTTGATCAGTGATTTCTTGTAATGTCCCATTGTCGTTAGAAGCTTGTAATGTGTCTACTAAGTTTTTAGTAATACCATCGATCGTTGCATCGTCTGTACTAAATGTCTCAATTCGCATCGATTGTTGGTCATTTTCCTGATTGAACAGCAAATCTTTATTTGGTTCTTCAGCTGTCAGTTCAAAACCTTCTATCACAGTAAGTTTATAATTTTGTGTTTCACTTTCTGTTTGTGTACCTTCAAGCACTTCTTTTGGTAAAGTGATACTTTCTGTTTCCCCTTGGGCTTGAGTCGTTTCTTCGATGTTTTCAGTTTCATCTGTAGGTGTTACCGGATCTGCACTTTCGTTTCCAGTGTCTGTTCCACAAGCTGCAAGTAAGATAGTTAGTAAAAGAATGGAAAGAAACGTATATATTTTTTTCACATTGATTCAGCTCCTTTTTTTAATAGACGTTTTAGTTGTAATAATGTTTCATTTTCAAGTAAATGGTATTACTAGAAAAAGTAGTACGAGCATCGTGATATGAGCTAAAATGATTAATGGCATACTTTTTTTCCATTCGTATAATAAGCCAAAAGCAAGTCCGACGATGAAGGCCGCTAGTATACCTAACCAAAATTCGCTGAAAGCAAATGACAAACTATATAATGCTGCACCTAGCATAATGGAAAATACTGGGGGGATATATTTTTTTAGCTGTTGCTGAATAAATCCTCTCCAAAAAAGTTCTTCACCTGGTGCTATAATAAATAAAAGTAGCAAATAATGCCATATGGAAGATGGCCCAAATTTATTCATAAAAGAATTGATACTTTTGATGGACAAGAATGGAGTAAAGTCGATCAATTTATAACCAATAAATAAGAGGGCATATGCGAGTGCGCCGTAAGCTATACTAAGAATGAAATAATGAACTGTTCTTAGTTCATCTTCTATTTTAACGTAATAATAAGCTAATGACATAAGAAATAAAGTAGTAAAGGTATAAAAATACCAAAATACTTTCTCATTTGAAAAGGTTAGCCAACTAAAGGCATAAGCGAAAACAAGGGGAATAATTAATCGTGTAATTGGTATTTGACGAAACATAAAAAGCACATCCTAACTATAATTCAAAAGCCGTTCTTCTTAAAGTGAGAGGAACGGCATGACGTTTAATCTTCATTACTGTATAATATTTTATAACGCTTGTGATTAATCACGGTTTTTTCTTCCATTTCTAGCTCATTAAAATTCTCCATAAAAGTCAAATTGACAATAACAGAGTTCTCATTCACTTTCTCAACAATACCTTGTAAACCATCTTTAAACTCAACAACATTACCAACTTCAGCTATTTTCATAGATTGTTCCATCCCCTTTTAGAACTTAATACAATACAGTTTGCCCTAAAAAAAGGTATACGTAAAGTATTTTAACCAAAAGTATTGAAAGTATACATGATTTATAAAAAGAAAGGAATGTTTTAGATGAATTCATATGAAGAAAAGATGAATATGTTACAAAGTGGTGACATCGATAAGTTAGAAATTTCCAAAGCTGACTTTTTATCATTTCGAGAAGTATTAGTCAAAAGAGAGGACTTTAAACATTTTTCCGGAATAGCAAAGCAAGGCGGCGAAATAATTTATACTTATTTACGCGTCGCAAGAAGCTGAAGTGTTCCTAATCGTTCGGAGACTGATGTTTAGACTTTAGACACAAAAGGTATACTGCATAGAATATACATTTTGTAAGGGGCGATCGAGTATGTTGGAACTACTCTTAAAAAAGGTAGAGTTGACGAGAGAAAAAATGATTCAAGTTGCTTTGGAAAAAGGAGTCTCCGATAAAGAAACAATTGAACTGAGTAAAGAACTTGATAGACTTTTAAACGAATATGAAATAAAGGAAAAACGAAAATAACTCATTTAAGGGAGAATTGTACATGCACGATATAAAGCTATTACAAGAAGAGTTGAATAAAGCGATTGTTGGAAGAGAAAAAGAAATTAATTTCATGTTAATGGGGTTATTAGTACAAGGGCATGTCCTGTTAGAAAGTGTACCTGGTTCTGGAAAAACAATGATGGCAAAAGCTTTTGCAGAGGCAATACAAGGAGAATTTAAGCGATTACAATTTACGCCGGACGTATTGCCGTCAGATGTAACCGGCATTAGTTTTTTTCATCCGCAACAACAGTCGTTTATCCTTCGCGTAGGACCTGTAATGAGTAATATATTGCTTGCTGATGAGATTAATCGTGCAACTCCACGAACACAGTCCAGTTTATTAGAAGCGATGGAAGAAAAACAAGTATCGATTGATGGGGAAACCATTAAGCTACCATCTCCATTTATGGTCATTGCTACTCAAAATCCCGTTGAATCACAACAAGGGACATTTCCACTTCCGGCTGCACAATTAGACCGTTTTTTATTCAAACTGTCGATTGGTTATCCAACTATTGCGGAGGAAAGAGTTATATTACAGCAATTTGGGCGATCACCTGGAGAGGTGCATTCGCAAAAAGTAGTCTCATTAGAGCAAATAGAAAAATGGTCGCAACAAGTAAAAGAAGTAGTCGTCCATGAAGATATATTGACTTATATTATTCAAATCGTACATAGCACAAGGAATCATCCATATATAGAATTAGGCCTCAGCAGTCGAGCATCACTAGCACTTCTTCAAGCGGCTAAAGCAAATGCCTTTATAAATGGCCGGATGTTCGTTATTCCAGATGATGTGAAGAGTGTAGTAGAACCAGTGTGCTTACATCGAATGAAATTATCATCAGAAGGCATGTTAATCCATGATATGGCCGAAGTGATGAAAGAGCTTTTAAAGACCATTGAAGCACCTGTTGAGGCAAATACTCGATGAACTGGATTCGTAGAGATTTTGGGATGAATAATACGAAAAACTATGTGCAAATTTTAGTTGTTTCATTGATACTTAGTTTCTTATTAAAGCAATATCTCCTTTTTTCTGTTTTTTCTTTTTTACTAATCATTGCCCTTATAAACATATATTATTACCAACGTGTAGGGGAAAAACTAGAATTAATCAATGAAAAAAAGAGAATTCGCTTATTAAAAGATACTACGTCTAATCTAGAACTAACTTTTCAAAATAAAGGAGTACCCATTTGGAATGGTACTCTTTTAATCTCTTTTCAAACTTATATAGCCCCAGATGGTATTTCCCATACAACGACAACCGGTTTTCACGAAGTAACATTTCCTTTTTCAATTGGAAATAAAAAGGAAGTAACTGTAAAGATTCCGATTAAGGGAGTTCATAGAGGACTTGCTAGGATAAAACAAATTGAATTACAAATTCCGCATCCTTTAACAGATGGATCAGTATTACTTGATTTTAAACCAATGATCTTAATGGATGCAATAGTTTATCCGCAAATTCATAAGCTGGAGGAAAATCTTATACCTTCTAGACTAAAGGAAGGCTATTTGGAATTGAACTCCTCTTTATATGATGATCCCTTTTTTCCAGTTGGAACAAGAGAGTACGCGCCAGGAGACCAATTCCATCATATTCATTGGAAGGCAAGTGCTAAAACGCAACAATTACAAACAAAAGTATTTACGAAAGTAGCGAATGTCTCCGTCTTATTCATAGTAAACGTGAAGGAAAAATATGGGGTAGTTACAGATTTTGAGGAAAAAATCGAGTGGCTAGCTTCTCGTATGGAGGCCTGCTATAAACAAGATATTCCTTACTCTTTTGCAATTAATATACGAACATATGGGAAGTTCCCTTTAGTATATTTACCTTTAGGGAGTGGGGAAGCACACCGAAAACAAGCGTTGGAACTTCTCGCCCTTTTGTCTCGGAGCGATAACTTAATCCCGTTTGAAAAGGTTCTTGCTTATATAGATAACCACGTGGAGCTACCCGTAGCTGTATATATTATGTCACATCAACTAGAACAGTATGTACCTTTACTAAAACGCTTAGAGCAACGTACGAACGTTTTGTATGAAACGGGTATTAGAGTGGAGGGAGTATTATAATGAACAATTCTACCCTTAACATAAAGATTCAGGCTCAATCATTTGGGAACTATTTGCGGGATATATGGTTCGTAGCTTTACTTTTTGTATTGATACGTTTTGAAACAACGGTTGCTTTACCATACATTTGGATTGGGCTACAATTAATCATTGCAATCTTTAGCTTACTTTTTTTCCGAAAAACTGGTCCAAATATGGTCATTCCTTTTGTTCTACCTTCTTTCATTCTTTTATCCTTGTTTTTATTTGGATCTCCAATTTGGCTATTTGTGTTAAGTGTAGTCTTTTCCATTTGGCGTTTACAGGCAAGGTTTAATATACGCCAAGAAGAACAAATAACGGATAATCAATTTACGATTTTCTATTTTTTGACGTTTCTAGGAATCCATTTTATCTATTATCTATTAGGATATGAGGGGTACCATTTCCTTCTCTACTCCGTATTTATTGTAGGAATAGTACTTTTTGGTGGAATCCGATTATTCGCTGTATCGACGAACACGGACAAACACAATGCTCTAACGAGAACTACCTTAATTGGGATGTACCTGCTTAGTATAGTTGTCGTAGTCTGTCTAGCTAGTGTTATTTATTACATAATCCCTTTCTTTCGTAAATTGTTCGATCTGCTGTTGGAAGCAGTACTTCGCGTCGCAATCATTCCTTTTGCTCCTGTAATAGGGTATCTAGAAGATTTCTTAAAAGGATTGCAAATAAGACAGCCAGAAGAGGACGAACACATTCCAATAGGGGAGCTACCGGAAATAGAAACAAAAGAATTAGCGACGAAAGAAACATTTGTAAATTTTCCAGTTGGATGGATTCTTACGGGACTAGCTATTATTGTGATTATATTTTTTATTCGTTATTTATTAAAAAATAAACCAAATAAATTAGAGATAGAGCTAAATAATGTACAATATGAAAACAAACAAATGAGTGATGCAGAAGAAAAAGAAACGAAACAATCGAACTCCTTGTATCAAGTAGAAACTTCTTATTTACGAGAAAAATACGCGCAATTTGAATTAGAAGCACATGCTTATGATTTTGTTAGAAATAAAAGTGAGACAGTCAGAGAATGGTTTAAACGAATGCAATGGCAAGTAGATACTACATTTTTTCAAACTTATGAAGAAATAAGGTATGGTAGTAAGATGATTAATTCCGAAAAAGCAGAATTGTTCATTAAAAACTTAGAAATAATAAAAAAAGTAAATTTTTTTAAAAAAGATGTTTAATAAATCGGTAAACGGGCATATTAATAAAGAACACAGCAACATTCTCATTTCCCCCTTTTAAAGGATCATCCAAAAGCTATTTGGATGGTCCTCTTTTTTTGGTACACTAGAAGTATGTAAATTACGATTTGGGGGAAATGACAGATGGAAAAATGGAAAATTGGATTTATCGGGACGGGTGTAATGGGGAAAAGTTTAGTGAAGCATTTACTAAATGCTGGTCATGAAGTAGTTATTTATACTAGAACAAAGGAAAAAGCAGATGAACTAATTTCACTTGGGGCTACTTGGGTAGAGCGTGCAAGTGACGTAGCAAGTAATGCGCAATTCGTATTTACGATGGTAGGCTATCCGCATGATGTGGAAGAGATATACTTCGGAAAGGAAGGTATTTTTGCTGCGGACAATAGAGGTTTAATTGTCATCGATTTGACAACATCGACGCCAACTCTCGCTCAACAAATAGAAGTGGCTGCAAAAGAAAAAGGAATGTTTGCGCTAGATGCACCGGTTTCTGGAGGAGATATTGGAGCACAATTAGGAAAATTATCGATTATGTGCGGTGGGGAGAAAGAAACGTTTGAAAAAGTTTTGCCTATACTAAACCTTTTTGGAGAGACTATTATTTACCAAGGTGCTGCTGGAGCTGGACAGCATACGAAAATGTGTAACCAAATAACGATTGCTACTGGAATGATAGGTGTCTGTGAAGCTCTAGCTTATGGACAAAAAGCTGGACTCGATTTAGAACAAGTGTTACGTTCCATCTCAACCGGAGCAGCTGGTTCTTGGTCATTAAGTAATTTGGCTCCACGCATGATAGCAGGTAATTTTGAACCTGGCTTTTATATTAAGCATTTTGTAAAAGATATGAAGATTGCACTAGAAGAAGCTGAAAAAATGAACTTGCAACTTCCAGGTCTACAACTAGCAAAATCAATGTATGATGAATTAGTTGCTAAAGGTTATGAAGAGAATGGGACACAAGCACTTATAAAATCATACGAATGAGATAGGAACTATTAACTACTATATGATACAATCTATTTAGCTTGATTCAATACAAGATAATTAGAGGGAATTTGGCTAAGAACGCCACTTCCATGATTTTGTGTTAATAGAGAGGAAGATTGAAAATGAACGATCATAAAGGAATATTGCTTGAAAGTGGTACGAATGAGCTAGAAATAGTAGAATTTCAAGTTGGCACTAGTAAATTCGGTATTAATGTTATTAAAGTAAAAGAAATAATACAACCAATCCCGGTTACATTTATCCCACTTGCACATCCACATGTAGAAGGTATCGTACAATTAAGAGGAGAAGTACTACCAGTAGTAAGTATGGCAAAGGTGCTTGGACTCCCAGAGGTAAATAAAAAGGAACAAGAAAAATATATTGTAGCGGAATTTAATAAGCAACAAGTAGTATTCCACGTGGATAACGTTACTCAAATTCATCGAATATCGTGGGAGCAAATTGAGAAGCCGAGTGATATTTATCAAGGTGGTACTTCTCATGTGATCGGAGTCATTAAGCGTGAAGACGAAATGGTTCTATTACTAGATTACGAGCGAATTATTGTCGACATAAACCCAGAATCAGGGATAAATGTTGAATCGGTTAAAAAGCTAGGCGAGCGAGAGCGCTCCAATAAAAAGGTCGTCATTGCAGAGGATTCACCATTACTTCGTAAGTTATTACATGATACATTGCATGAAGCGGGCTATGTTAACCTAGAGTTTTTTGAAAATGGAAAAGACGCACTAGGTTACTTAGAAGATTTAGAAAAAGTTTCATCCAATATCACAGAACAAGTGCAAATGGTTGTGACGGATATTGAAATGCCACAAATGGATGGACATGCTTTAACTCGAAAAATAAAAGAAAATAGTAATTTAGCTAAACTTCCAGTGCTCATTTTCTCGAGTCTAATAACAGATGACCTCCGCCATAAAGGCGATCAAGTAGGAGCAGAAGATCAAATTAGTAAACCAGAAATTGCGGAATTAGTTTTGAAAATAGATCAATATATTTTGTGAAAAGAAAAAAACGGGGCTGTCTCCTAAGTCATTTAAGTGACGAAGAGGTAGTCCCTTTTTACGGATGCATTCCGTGAACATGGCTTCAGTCTCCTCGTCCCTTCGCTAAAAAGCTAAAAAACAGATGTAGAAAAAAGAGACTTTTTCTATACCTGTTTCAATTTTAGTGGCTTATTAGACAGCCCCGTGGAAACCTAAGAATCTAAATATGATTTCATTGTTTGTTTTTTTCGATTAGTTTTCCTTGCATATGATTGCGTACATATTGTAGATTGATTAGAGGGATTCTTCAACGTAGATTGAGGTCCAATGTAATCAGTTAGTACTTGTTTTGCCATTTTTAAATTCATTTTTCGGATAGGATTTCTATAAGTATCATCTAGATGACCAAGATGCGGTAATTGTTTAAAGTCTTCTTTCGTTGGGATCATATGGAAGTAGTAGTCTGCACATTGAATTAATACGGAGGATTGCTGTTGGCTATTCCTTGGATTTCGAACAAAATGTAGACCGATTTTTTGTGCTATGTCTTCTTCTAACATCTTTTCAATAGCTAGTTTTTTTAACTGGTAAAGCGGTTTTTTATCAATGGCTGTTTTGGCATGGCGATTGACTGTATAAATTGCTGTAGCTATTCGTTCATCTTCTGTACTGGTTGTCATAAAATCCTCCCTCAATATATTTTATATTTACTATATCATACCAATTTTAAATTAAATTGTATACACAAATCAAAAAAGTAATGTTTGGCGCAAGACTAAAGATATACATAATAAAGTCGATAATAAAAGGTGAAGTAATAGTTGAAAATCGTTTCATTCTAGTTAGTTTACGATTCAAATTGGAGGATTCCATGGACAATTCAGTAAAGCCAAAGCTTATTATGAATCATTATATAGGTGATCTAATGGATGAAAATCCACTACCTTTTATTTTATTGGAACGAGAAAGCAAAAATAAATTTTCTTTAATCTATGTTAATCTTGCTGCAGGAATCTTTTTTGAAAATACAGGTAATGACCCTCAACAATTTTTTTCAGCAGAAGTCTGGAATCAGTTGCATATACTATTAAATAGTTTCGAAGGTGAAAAACAGAATCTACATAGCAATTTACTTTTTACTTTGCAAAATAAATTATATTCGGTCGGTTTTTCCGTTGTTTCCTTACAAAATGAAGCTAATAATTTATATGGATTAACTCTACATGATAATAAGATTGACATGATTGAAAAACAAGCGCTACAAGCAATAAAAGAAAAATATATGTCCCTTTTAGATCATAATACCGATTCCGTTTTTTTAGTGGATGAAAATGGAATGATTCAATATGCTAATGCGGTTGCAAGGAAGGTTTTAGGGTATGACTTAGATAAACTACTACATCAACCGATTGAACAGTTTATCGAGAGTAATTCGCTTGGTAATTTTCAGCTTATGATTAAGCAAACATTGAGTGGCTACCCTGCTGAATTGCAAAAATGTCTTTTACAGCATGCGAAAGGTCACTATGTATATGTATACTTAAAAGCAATTCCAATTCATGAACAAGGGAATGTGAAAGAATTTCATCTAGTATTTAGAGATCTGACAACAAGTGCAGATGAAAAAGAACAATTATATTATTTGTCATATCATGATCATTTAACTGGCTTGTGGAATCGCCGTTCTTTAAAAGAGCACTTACGAGATAATCTGATCGAAGCAGGTATTAGTAAAACTCAAATTTCCATTATGCGAATTGACTTAGATCGTTTTAAACTAATAAATGAGTCACTTGGTTATAATTATGGCGATGATTTTTTAAAAAAAGTAGCAGATAGACTAAGTCTTTTTATTAATAAATCTTGTAATCTGTATCGACAAAGTGGCGATGAATTTGTATTTATTTTAAAAGACAAAACACGCGAAGAGACGAGCAGTTTTGCAGAAAATATATTAAATGAATTGTCCAAGCCAATCTATCTAGATCATCAAGAATATTTTGTAACAGCTTCTATCGGTATTTCAATGTATCCGCTGGACGGAAAGAATCTAAATGAATTACTTATTAAAGCAGATCAAGCCTTGTATGTGGCGAAAGATAGAGGTAGAGCACACTATCGCTATTTTCAGGAGCAGATGAATTTATCATTTCCTAACGAAGCGTTAATGGAATCTCATTTAAGAAGAGCGATTGAGAAAGAAGAATTGACTATACATTATCAGCCACAGGTAAATTTAGCTACAGGAGAGATAAACTCCTTTGAAGCATTATTACGTTGGAATAATAGAAAATTTGGATTTGTCTCGCCGATGCAGTTTATCCCACTCGCAGAGGAGTCAGGAATGATCATGCAAATTGGTGATTGGGTTTTAGAGGAAGTTTGTAAGCAATTACAATATTGGCAAGAAAAAGGTTATCGTCCAGTTCGGATTGCTGTTAATATTTCTCCTAAACAGTTTAAACAAGAAAATTTTGCGATTAAAATTCGTGAGAAAATAAATAAATATGGCATCAGTCCATTTTCGTTAGAGGTAGAAATTACAGAAAGTGCAATGACAGATATGCAAGATACCTTTGCCATGTTAAAAGAATTAAAGGATATTGGGGTTGTTATTTCCATAGATGACTTTGGAACAGGTTATTCTTCTCTCAGCTATTTAAAGAAGTATCCCATCGATATTATTAAAATTGATCAATCGTTTATAAAAGATATGGAACAAGATGAAAAAAATGCAGCAATCGCAACAACGATCATCCAACTCGCGCATAGCTTAGGAATGGAGGTTATTGCGGAAGGTGTAGAAAAGGACCAGCAAGTCGAAATTTTAAAAGCTGCAAAATGTCAGAAAGCACAAGGTTACTTTTTTAGTCGACCAGTACCGATACACGACATTAATCAATCATATATGACAACTATTCAACCGTAAATTGTTCTGAAATTTACGGTTTTTTTGTGTTCTATGAAATAATAATATTTATGTGTGTGTATAGCTTTCTTCAAACAACATAAGGTATTCCACTTTTTTATTAATCGTAATATAGGAATAATGCGTCATAATGAGGCTCTTTTAAGTGTCCGCTAGGATTTCCGCTCCAGGCGGACGCTTTCCGCGGGGCGGGCGGTGAGCCTGCTCGGTCGCTAGCGCTCCACTGCGGAGTCTCACCTGTCCCGCTTAATCCCGTAAGAGTCACCGCCTTGCGCTTCAATCAAAAGGAATTTTATGCTAATTTGGTGTCTGCAGTGATCAGGGATTTAAATTGATCAGGTCTACTACGCAAGCAATATTTATTAAACCTATTTAGAAAATGCTGTCTCTAAATAAGTGGAGCATTTACTAAAATAAAGTTCGTTTCATTCAACCACTTATTGGAATAATATTTCATATTCATAATCGTCTCACTCCAAGTAAACTTGTTATTTTAAGAGTTGGTTGCTTTCACAAGCAATTTGGTTGCTCTATTGCTAATTTAGTTGCTTTCCGAATGGAACTGGTTGCTATCAATAACTGATTGATTGCCCTTATCCACTTACTGGATATTTATATGTCGAAATATTATACAGTTTAGGGATAAAGCACATAACACAGCATCTGTTGGGTTGGTTTAGTAATCTCAGCGGTCAGTTTGTTACTTTCAAGATGTACATTGTCGCGTTCACTGCATGCTATGTCTCACTCAACCATTTATTGGACCTTACTTTCAGGAAATTCTACATAAGATTGAATTTAAAACAGTGACACTGATTAGCTATCAATTTTCGGTGGATTAGAGCGGAAGGGCGGCGACTCCAGCGGGATGAGTGAGAAAGATGAGATATCACAACGTACGCGTAGCGTCGGTGATAGCTCATCGCTCACCCCGCGGAAAGCGTCCGCCCTGCAGCGGAAATCCAGGCGGTAAATTCCTTATGACGCATTATTCCATATTAAGTGAACTATCCAATTAAAAAGTTTATTTATTTTATGAAGAGTTATATTTTACTGTTGCCTTTTATTCAAGAAACCATAATGAATAGAAAAAGTTGTAGTCCGTGGGATAAACTAGCGGATTAGTAAACGTCTAATCATTTCGCACAAGAAAATAAAAAATAAATGTAAGCGATTCCATAGTCTTTTCATCCTTTCATGTGCTATCATAGTTTCATAGGGTATGTTTTCTTAAAGTGAAAACAGACAAAGGAGTAGAATGCGATGATAGTTGCAAGCAGTAAAGGTTTTTTACAAATTCCAATAGAGGATTATATTATTTCAGCAGAAAAAGTAGCACATGTACAGTTAGGTAATAACGCAGAACATGCATTGTTAGTTCTTACGAAAACTGGATATTCTTCCATACCAGTACTAGATGTAAAATATAGACTGCATGGTTTAATTAGCTCCCAACAAATAACAGATGAAATTTTAGGACTTGAACATATTGAATATGAACGACTACCTGACCTAAAAGTTGACGATATAATGAAAACAGACGTATCGGTTATTCATATTAAGGAAAAGTTTCAAAAAGGGCTGGATCTATTAGTAGATAATCCTTATATATGTGTAATTGACGACGAACGAACATTTTTAGGGATCTTAACAAGAAGAGTCATATTAAAGCAAATGAAAAAGTATTTATACCAAACGCAAGAAACTCAAGTATAATGATGTAAAAGTAGTGAAGGCCTCTTATTTAAAGGGCCTTCTTTTTCATGTATGCACCAACGATACTAAACAGAAAGGATGATTAGAAAATGACTTCCGATTTTCTCATTATTAAAGTATTAGCAGAAGAACAAAATATGCGAAAAGCAGCAGAGCGTTTATTTCTTTCACAACCTGCACTTTCACAGCGACTTCAAACAATTGAGAAGGAGTGGAATACGAAGCTTTTTTTACGTTCCCAAAAAGGGTTGACTGCAACTCCAGAAGGCGAATTAGTAATAGAATTTGCGACTAATATGATTCAACAAAAAGAAGCATTATATGAAGCGATTCAATCGTTGACATCCAAGGTACATGGAACATTGAAAATTGCTTGTGCATCTATTGTGGGACAAAATTGGTTACCGAAAGTACTGAAGGATTTTGTACAAACTTATCCGGAAGCGAAGATTTCCCTTCTAACTGGCTGGAGTTCAGAAATTGTCAAAGCTATATATGACGGGGAGGCGCAAATTGGGATCGTGCGAGGTCAAACGGACTGGAAAGGGAATAAAATACATTTATTTCGAGACACACTGTATTTAGTAGATAAAGAAATGACTTCCATTGATGATGTATTAACGACGGATAAACCGTTTATTCAATTCAAGAGTGATTCGAATTATTATCAAGAAATTCAGCAATGGTGGCAAAAACATTTCTCTAGCAATCCAAAAAGACAAATAATTGTAGATCAAATTGAGACGTGTAAGCAAATGGCTTTAAATGGGATTGGCTATGCCATTCTGCCATCCATTACGTTGACTGGACAAGAAGAAGTGCATAAAATTCCTTTAACGAATAACGAAGAGCAGTTTGAGTTAACGAGAGATACTTGGCTTATCGGCTATGATGCGGCGTTCGAACTTCCGCAAGTAGAAGCTTTTGTCAGCATTGTAAAAAAACATGCACAAATCTTTCAATAAGGAACTTTCATCTTTTAATAGCGTACTAATAACTAAGAAGTGAAGGGGGAAATTCGATGCATATTCGGAAGTTAGCGTTGGTTATTTCAGTATTATTTATCTATTTTTCATTATTACCAACAGTCAGTGTTTTAGCAGCGCCTAACTTAAACGTAAAGGTGACGACTGGATTTAATGGGAAAGCAAAATATGGGAAAGGGTTACCGATTACCTTAACTGTTGAAAATAAAGGAGATGCATTTTCTGGAGATCTCGTGTTAGATACGGTAGAGTCTTATAACCTAGGAAATGCACTTGCTATTCCATTTGAAATTGGAGCAGGAGAAACTAAAACAGTTCAAGTAGCAGTGAGTGGCTTGGGAGAAGACTATATGTATCAAGGGGCCAATGTGCAGCTTATCCACTTTTTTGAAGGTGGATGGGAAAAAGGAAAGTCAATTGATTTCAAGGGAACAAAAAACTTACGAACTAATTTTTACGATCCTACAACTATTTTTTATCTTACTTTAACAAACAGTGCAGATCGACTAAAGGCTTTGAACCAAATCAAACAGCCAAACCAATTAAATGATGAAGTAATTCATGTTGACCAGCTAAGTAACTTTTCTTTACCGACCGATGCAGTAGCATGGGAAATGGCTGACTATATTATTTTAGATGAATTTGTACTAGCAGATTTGGTGGATACGCAACAACAAGCACTTATTGATTATGTCAAAACTGGTGGGAATATCGTAATAGGTGCTTCTGATAATTTACTAGCGGAAGTAGGAAAACTAGGGGATTACTTGCCATTAACGTTAGAAGCAACTACACAAACATTAACAGCGGATAATATGCGAGCATTTACTGCAAATAATACATTATCCAATGATTTAACCGTATATAATTCCACTTTAAACGAAGGGGCTACACCTTTATTTAAAATGGATGGAACGATATTAGCAGGAAAGAAACAAGTAGGCAGTGGTGCAATTATCCAAACGACTTTTTCTTTAGGTGATGATCCATTAGCAAAAGATCCAGTTTATAGTGATTTAATGTCCACTATTTTACAGTCGGTTAATGTCCAAAATACGCCAAATATGTATGGCTATAATAGTGCTAAGGATCAACTCGTTTATGAGTTAGGAAACACGAATTCCCTATTTAGTTCATTTAAAGTTTCTACACCATTAATGATTGGAATCGTAGTCGTTTATATGATTATTGTTGTCCCTCTTTTATATATCGTATTGAAAAGAAAAGATAAAAGAGAATATGCTTGGGGGATTATACCGCTCACAGCAATTATTGCTTCTGCTGCTATTTTCGGTTACGGAGCAAGAGATCGCATCGCTCGTCCCCAAGTGCAACAATCTTCGTTTTTACATGTGAATGAAGATAAAAGTGTGCAAGGGTATTATGCAGAGTCTATTTTAAGTAACAAAAGCGGTGATTTTACTTTTGAAGCCCCTACTACTACAACGATGGTTGCGAAGAGAAACTTCAATTCATTTACTGGGCAATCACCAAATGTGTATGAAAATGCGATTATGGAAAAACATGCAACAAGTAGCGAGTTGACGTTTCGAGATGTAGGCTACTGGTCTGTTTCTTCCTTGTTCGGTGAAACACAGATACCGGAAGTAGGAAATTTTGATATAGACCTTCGAGTGGAAGCAAGTCAACTTACTGGAACGGTCCAAAATAACTTCCCTTTTGTTGTAAAAGAAGTTTCCGTTTGGTCTGGAAGTAAATTAATCCCATTAGGTGATCTTCAACCAGGTGAAAAACTGGAAGTAAATAAAAAGTTAAGTTCGGTCATGTTAATGCCAATTTCAAATCCGTATATCAATCAGAACTATGGAATGAACCCTGGGACGTCTGTTGATTTAGTAGAACAACGAAAGCAATCGATGTATTCTACAAGTTTAATGGGCAACCAAAACGGAAAAAGTCCCGTAATAAGTGGCTTTGTAGACGATAATATTATACCTATTAAGCTAAAAGATAAAAAAGTAGAGATGTCAGCCCTACATTTACTTATACAACCATTTACTGCGGAAACTATCTTTGCAGGAGAATTTGTATTACCTGCGAATATGTTCACTGTAAATGTCAATACGAATGAATACGGCAAATATATGGAACCAGTCATGAACAACGGTTTGGAATGGTATTTAGATGATGGGGAGTATAATGTATATTGGAAAATTCCAGATACAATTCCGTTGGATAAAGTAAAATGGGCACAATTACAAATTGCGAATACAGATCGAAATTCCCATACGATCGAAATATGGAATATAGAAACAGGGAGCTTTGAAGAAATAAGCGAAAGCAGATTTACAAATACGGAAAATATCCAACATTATATTAATGATGCAGGAGAACTATATTATAAATTGCAGAAAAAATCGGTCGATGGTAATGCTTATACAAGACTTCCAGAAGTGCGATTGAAAGGGGAGGTTACGCAATGATTGAGATAAAAGGATTAACAAAAAAGTATGGCTCTTTTTATGCATTGAATGACTTAAACCTTACATTAAAAGAAGGTACCGTATTCGGATTTGTAGGAGCGAATGGTGCTGGAAAATCCACTACTTTTTCCATTTTAGCGACACTTCTCCAACCTACTTCTGGTGATGCTTTTGTGAATGGAAAAAGTGTGAAGGCGGATGCCCATGAAGTGCGAAAGCAAATTGGCTATATGCCCGATTTTTTCGGTGTCTATGATCAGTTAAAAGCAAATGAGTATTTAGATTTTTATGGAGCGAGCTACGGTATTTCAGAAAAAGAAAGAGAAATTTTAATACCCCAATTACTAGAGTTGGTTAATCTAAGTCATAAGCGCTATGAATATGTTGATTTACTTTCCCGTGGGATGAAACAACGTTTATGTTTGGCACGCTCGCTCATTCATGATCCAAAAGTGTTAATCCTCGATGAACCAGCTTCTGGTCTAGATCCCAGAGCTCGCGTAGAAATGAGAGATATACTAAGGCAATTAAAAGAAATGGGCAAAACAATTCTAATTTCATCTCATATATTGCCGGAACTAGCAGAAATGTGTGATGAAATTGGCGTTATTGATGGAGGAAGATTAATCGCACATGGTTCCGTAGCGGATATTCAAGCACAACTTGCCGGTGAAAAACAAATAACGGTGAAGCTGAAAGGATTATTAGAAAACGCGATTTCCTTTTTTGAAGAAGATCCTTTTGTTTCTAAAGTGGAAGCAGCAATGGAGAAAAATGCAATTACGTTTACTTATAGAGGGACAGAAGAAGATCAAATCAATTTGTTGAAAAAAGCATTGAATCACTCATTAAGCATTCTTTCTTTCTCGGAAACAGAAACGGACTTAGAAGATGTGTTCATGGAAATTACGAAAGGGGTGAAATAAGATGAAGCAGTTACTAGCAAATCCAGTGTTAGTTAAAGAAATAAAACTTCGCTTTCGCTCGTTAAAAAGTTTTACAGGTATTCTCTTTTACTTAATAGCAATGTGTATATTTGTATTTGGCTTTATCATGCTGACTACTTCGTTTACCGGTACTGGTTATTTCAGACCGGAAGAAAGTTTCTTCATGTTTGCTATGCTAACGTATATTCAGCTAGGACTTATTCTTTTTATCACCCCTGGGTTAACTGCAGGGGCGATTAGTTCGGAGCGCGAGAAGCAAACGTTAAATATATTACTGACAACTTCTCAAACATCTTTTCAAATTATTTTCGGAAAGTTAACTTCGTCCATTGCTTTTCTTTTGTTATTAGTAGTATCTGGGTTACCTATTTATAGTTTAGTTTTCCTTTTTGGAGGAGTATCCCCAGGACAACTTGGCATCATTTTCTTATTTTTCTTTTTAACGATGCTTGCCATTGGTGGGATTGGTATTATGTACTCTACCATTATTCGTAAAACGATTGTAGCAATGATTGCTACTTATGGAACGATGATTTTCTTCACTGCGGTTACAGGGTTTATATACCTCGTGATTATAGGTATGAATAGCATGGCTGCAAATACGCTAGCTTCATCGCCTGTCGGTCATTTTTTTGCAAGTATTAACCCAGTAGTTTTAATGCTTACGTTAATCTCTCCAGGCTCGGATAGAATTATCACGGAAATAACGAAAGTGGATTTACCGATCTGGTCAGGATATGCGATTTTCTATATTTGTATAACGATTATATCGATTCTTATTGCTGTAAAAAAATTACGTGTGAATATGAAGCGTACTAGATGAGGAGGAAGTTCAAATGGGTAGCCCACATAAGTTAATTCGTTATATCGGGAAAGCTAAACGTGGCCTTATGTTGGAACATTATATTAGAATGCTTCAAGCGGCTTTGTTTTATGGATTTGCTTCTGCTGCGGCTATTCTACTCGTCTCCAGGTTATTTGTATTTCCATATTATATTCGACTTGCTGTGATTGTTGGTAGCATCGCGTTTATCGCCGTTTTTTTGTATGCATTTTGGAAAAGACCTTCTAGGGAAGTTGCAACTCAAAAACTGGATGCTTTCTATCCTGATAATTTATGCTTAACAGCCGTTTCATTCCTACGTGAAAAGTCTCCGCTTATCAAAGAGCTACTTGAAAAAGCGGAGCAGAGTAGTGAAAAAGCATTTGTACAATTCAAGCAGCGGGAGAAGCGCTATATTCAGCCTAAATGGATGATAGGGTTTGTCACTGCTTTTACTGCTGTTCTTGTACTATATGCGTTTCCTGCAGCAACCCAACTGGAAGCGAAGGATATTGAAAAAGAAAATCAAATTGTGAAGGAAATGAAAAAAGAAGTAGAGAAACTAGAGAAAAAAGAATTAGTTCCGTTTGTAAAAAAAGAATTGAAGGATTTAAAAGAAAAGCTTAAGGAAGTAGAAACAGCAGAAGAAGCATTACGTGAAATGGTGAAAAAGCAAAAAGAATTAGCTTTAAAAGAGCAAAAGTTGGAAAAAAAGAAGGAACTTTCGAAACAAGGGGACTCTACTGAATCATCTCTTACTGCTGAAGAACAAAAAGAACTTGCTTCTTTAGAAGAAACGGTCGGTGCTCTATCAAAAAGTGCCGCCACTTCTCAAACAGCTCTAAGCAAGATGGGGAAATCGTTTCCTTTTACTTCTAATCAAACAGCACAGAATAACTCAAGCGCAAATACGCAGAAAAATGCTAATCAATCTAACCAAAGCCAAGGGAAAAACCAAGGCCAAGGCCAGAGTCAAGGCCAGGGTCAAGGCCAAGGTCAAGGTCAGGGTCAAGGCCAGGGTCAAGGCCAAGGTCAGGGTCAGGGTCAAGGCCAAGGTCAGGGTCAAGGTCAAGGTCAAGGCCAAGGCCAGGGTCAAGGCCAGGGGCAGGGTAAAGGTGCAGGTAAGGGTTCCGGTGGAAGAAATTTGCTTTCCATTCCAACAAGAATCGGCGGAACTGGTAACACTTCTGTAGATGGAGGAGAGCTAGGCGCGGGAGAAGCTGCTAGTGAGCAACCTGGCGAAGTACCAGTGACACGTGGTTCAGCGAAGCCATATGAAGAAGTCGTCAATGAGTATGCAGATTCCTATATAAAAAGCTCCGAGCGCTTGCAACTACCATCGGACTTACAAAGAATCGTTCAAGATTATTTTTCAACCGTTGAAAATAGTGAATAATGGAGGATAATGATGACTTTTACAACAGAGGATTACACAAATATTAGTAAACGACTAGAGGAAGTTCGAGCGGAAATAGGTCATTTTATTGTAGGTCAAAAAGAAGCTGTGGAATTTTCCATTTATTGTGTCCTAGCCGATGGTCATGCTTTACTAGAAGGCTTGCCTGGGTTAGGGAAGACAATGCTCATTCGAACTATTTCTGAAGTACTGGATTTATCTTTTTCGCGAATTCAGTTCACACCAGACTTAATGCCATCGGATATAACTGGAACGAGTATGATTGAACGATTGGAAAACGGTAAACAGCAATTCACATTCCAAAAAGGTCCTATTTTTAGTCAAATGGTTTTAGCGGATGAAATAAACCGGGCAACGCCGAAAACACAAAGTGCGCTACTAGAAGCAATGGGTGAAAAAACCGTAACGGTTCTTGGAGAAACGAAGCAAATGGATAAACCTTTTTTCGTACTTGCTACACAAAACCCAATTGAAATGGAAGGAACATATCCATTACCAGAAGCACAAATGGACCGTTTCTTATGTAAAATTCTTGTTTCGTATCCAACAAAAGAAGAACTGATGGAAATTACAAAGCGAACGACAGGTGGTCAATCCATTCAGTTGAATAAAATAATGAATGCAAAAGAAATTGTACACGCACAACAAATGGTAAAAGAAGTGCTAATAGCAGATGATATGTTGGAGTATGCAGTGGATCTAGTAGCTGCCACACATCCAGAAGCAGCAATTATTCCTGAAGTTGCACAATATGTACAATACGGAAGTGGACCTCGTGGTTTGCAAAGCCTTATAAAGCTTGCGAAAGCACGTGCGTTAGTTGCTGGACGTTATCATGTGTCGATTGCGGATATTAAATCTGTTGCGAAACCAGTGCTCAGACATCGTTTATTATTGAATTATGAAGGAGAAGCAGAAGGGAAAACAGCAGATGAGCTAGTAGATATCGTATTGCAAAATATTAAACAAGGGCAAAACGTATGAGTACTGATCATCTAGTGCCAAAAGATTGGGCAGGTAAACTAAGTAGGTTATCCATTTCTACTAAGTCCAAATTGCGTGGGCAGCATAAAGGTTCGCACCGTTCGCAGCGCTTTGGGGCATCCTTAGATTTTTCCGATTTTAGAGAGTATAGCCCAGGTGATGATGTGCGCCAAATAGATTGGAATGTCTATGCGCGAACAGATAAGTATTTTATAAAACGATTTTTAGATGAACAAGAAATGCGCGTACATATTTTACTCGATTGTACCAAGTCCATGAGTGATTCGCTGAAATGGACATTTGCAAAACAGCTCGCGGTATCTCTCGGTATACTCGTTTTACAACGGGATGATCGTTTGTCTTTTTCGGCAGTAAGTAATGATAAGAAACCGCTATTTAGACGGAAAGGTGCTAGTTATCGGAAAGCCTTTACACAAACCATTTCTGATTTAAAAGAACCTGTCATGACTACTTCGTTTTCGGAAAATGCGATTTCTTTTTTACCGAAAGACAGCACAGTTTTATTTGTTATTTCAGACTGCTTGGAAAGCTTGGAGTCTTGGGAAAGATTGCTTCAAAAGCTACCAAAATTTGCGGGAGATATTCGCATTTTACAAGTAGTAACAAATGACGAACTGGAACCAACCTATCGGGGGGACGTGCAAGTAGTAGATGTGGAAACTTCGGCTCAATTAAATGTGTCCATATCTTCACGAGTACTCGAATCATACGAAGAAAAGAGAAAATTACATCAACATGGACTAGAATTATTAAGTAATAAATTTGGAGCAAGATTACTTCAAGTAAATGCAGATGATGGTATTTCGCATGTACTATTTCAACAACTATTACGTGCAAATTGGGTGCAATGAGGTGAGATTACTTGGGTTTTAATCAACTACTATTTTTATGGACAGCTATTTTTCCGATTGCTGTATTACTTTATTATTTCTTCCGAAAAAAATATGCAAAGCAGCCTGTTTCCTCTACACTTTTTTGGCAAGAAGTGATGAAAGAAACAAAAGCTTCACCCTATTTACAGCATTTGCAGCGAAATGCTTTATTTTATTTGCAAATGATCGCAATGATTTTACTTGTTTTAGCTTTACTTCAGCCTTTTTGGAAAACAAAGGCACTCGCCGGAGAACAAATAGTTTTTATTGTAGATACTTCTGCAACGATGGAAGTAAATACAAATGATTCAACACTTTTTGAAGAACATAAAAAACAAATGCTACAACTTGCTGATGGCTTATCAGGCAAGCCGCTCACCATCATAACAACTGGCAATGAACCGACTCTAGTAGTCCGTGCGGAAACGAATATCGATCAAATAAAAAGCGAGATTGATAAACTGAAAGTCAGCTATGAAGAGGAAAATATGTCAAAAGCATTAGATTTTGCGCAATCATTTTTTCAGCATAAAGCAACTTCTGTTTATATTTTCACGGATGTATTAGATCGAAAGGAACTCCCTTTGCAATATGAAAATGTCACTTGGAATGTAGAAGGACTAACATCAGAAGTAGGAAACTTGTCGATGAAACGATTCGGTGCAACCAAAACGAATAATGGGATATCTGCATTAATTCAACTAGAAAATCAATCGAATAAAGAGCAAATAACAGAACTATCCATAGCAAATGAACAAGAGGATCTATGGAAAGAAAACGTCACAATTCCGCCAAATGAAACGATTACACTATCATTTGATGAATTAGCAGCATCTTCTTTTTTAAAAGCATCTCTTGATGCGAAAGATGGATATACATTAGACAATACGATGACTGTATTTATGCAAGATCAATTATCGAAAGTATTTATCGATAGTGGCTTGCATGAGCTAGTGAGGACCGCATTTCAATCAATGGATATTGAAGTAAGCAGCGTACCGACCGAGCAAATAGGGTTATTGGCAGAAGAAGGTATTGCTGTTACGAATCAATTTGGAATTTTAAATCAACTAGACCGTCCAGCTTTATTCATCGGAAGAAACGACGTAAATGCGATAGAAGTAAATGGTGAAGTACAAACAACTGAACATGCGCTTTTTTCTTTCGCTAATTTATCCGATATTTATGTGAGTAGCGTATATCCAGAAATTCAAGGCTATACAACGATAGCAACAGTAGGGGATCAGCCATTTATTCAAGTTTCTCCTCGTGGGGATATTGTCGTGCTAGCGGATATTCAAATGACCGATTGGCCCCTTCACCCATCTTTCCCGTTATTTATGTGGAGCGTGAAGGAACAGCTTTCTGTTGGAAATGCGTATTTAGGTACGTTTACTCCAAATCAAAGAAGTCCGCAATCACTAGGGAGTGCTTCGAATGAATGGGAAATATATACGATGGATGATTCCTATCAATATTCGATCGATAATGGTGGAGCATTTATCGCACCGATGAAACCAGGATTATACGTACTTCGTTCTAATGATGTCGTAAAAAACTTTTCTGTTGCTTTATCTCAAAAAGAGAAAGAAATAGAAAAAGGAGAGACGTACAAAGTAAACGGCGAGCAAATAGAAATGAGCGAAAATTATTCGCAACATTCATTTGTTCCATATATATTACTAGTATTGTTGTTATTATTTGTCATAGAGTGGGAGGTGCAAAGACGACGTGGATTTACGAGTTGACCAACCACTTTGGCTATTGTTATTAGTTCCTATTGTTATTTATTTTATATGGACTTGGAAGAAAGAAAAGAAAGGTTTTCGTAAAGAAGGAAAAGTTGTCTTTTTTCTTCGATTACTTGCCATTGTTTGCTTGATTTTAGGTTTGACCAATCCTTATCTTTTATTACCTATAAAAGAAGAACAAGTACTTTTCTTAGTCGATCGTTCCGCTTCTGTACAAGGAACGGACAACCAAGTGATTTCGTTTATCGAGCAAAGCTTATCGTCGCGAAAAAATACACAGCTTGTAGGTGTATATACATTTGCGGAAGACTTTCAATCAGAGGTTGCTTTAACTGCTGGGGAAGTAAATTTACCCGTCTTTACACCGATGAAAGCTCCAGGTAACACGGATATAGCAAGAGCATTGCAACTTGCGACTGGGATTGTAGAACCATCGAAAGCGACAAGAATCGTCCTTTTCACGGATGGATTAGAAACGAGTGGTTCGGTACAAGATGAGCTTTTGAAAATTGCAGGTGGAAACGTGACGATTGATGTTGTTCAACTCGAGCGAGCATCTTCTGAAGATGTTGCGATTACCTCGTTTGAAACACCACCCATTGCATTTGAAGGGGAGCAACAACAACTAAATGTCCAATTAGAAGCGACGACGAATACGACAGGTGAATTATTGCTGTATGAAAACGATCAATTGTTATCTCGTGAGCAAATTACACTAGAACAAGGATCGAATAGTTTTACATTTCGAAATGCATCTACTGGAGAAGGATTATTAAAATATGAAGTCCAAGTTGTCGTAAGTGGGGATGGATTAATCGAGAACAACAAGCTGACGAGTGTAACAAACGTGGAAAGCTCTCCACATTTATTAGTCGTAACACATGATGGCAACCGCTCTAATATTCCAACCGTCATTGACCAAGCCGCTATTCAAACGGACGTTATGGATGCCAGTGCATTGCCGTTTGATTTATCGAATTATTTACGGTACGATGCGATCATTTTTGATAATGTCCCTGGGCATGTTGTAGGGGAACAAAAAATGACGGTCATTGAACAAGCGGTGAAAAATTTCGGTGTTGGTTTTATGATGGTCGGCGGAACAAATAGTTTTGGTTTAGGTGGATACTTCAAAACGCCTATTGAAAAATTATTACCAGTTGAAATGGAGATTAAAGGAAAACACCAAATGCCATCTCTCGGTTTAGTTATTGTGATGGACCGTTCGGGAAGTATGAGTGGGTCTAAATTTGAATACGCGAAAGAAGCTGCAGCTCGTTCAGTCGAAATGCTTCGAGAAGGGGATACGCTTGGCTTCATCGCGTTTGACGATCGCCCCTGGGAAATAATTGAAGCATCACCTCTATCTGATAAACAAGAAGCATTAGACACTATATTATCCGTTGGAGTAGGCGGTGGAACAGAAATTTACTCGAGTCTAGCACTAGCTTATGAAAAGTTAGCTCCTTTAAAGTTACAGCGTAAGCATGTCATTTTATTGACCGATGGACAATCTGCTTCTAGCGGGGATTACCAAACATTAATCGAAGAAGGGGCAAAAGATTTAATCACCGTTTCGACGGTAGCGATTGGGCAAGATGCCGATAGAGCGTTACTTGAAAGTTTAGCTGAAATGGGCGGAGGAACATTTTACGATGTAGTAGATGAATCGACTATTCCAGCTATCATGTCTACAGAAACGGCGATGATTTCCCGAACCTATATCGAGGATAATCCATTCTATCCAATTATTTATGGTGATGCTGCTTGGACTAGTTTGTTTATAGATGGAGTGCCGCAAATGAACGCCTATATTGCGACGACACCGAAACAAACTGCATCGATTATTGCCGAAAGTGAAAAAGAAGATCCAGTACTTGTTGAGTGGATGTACGGGCTAGGAAGAACAATGGCTTTCACTTCCGATTCTACAGGGGCGTGGAGTGGTGATTTTGCTAGATGGAACCATTGGGGAGACTTTTGGAACACAGCAGTCTCTCGCCTATTACCTGCTTATAGTGAAGTGCCATTTACGATTCAAAAAGCTAGTGATGGTAGTTATACGGTAACCGATCCTTCAGGAAAATCTTCTTTTTTAGAAGTAGCTGCGGTTAATGAAAAAGGGGAAGAGCTCCCCGTTACATCAGAACCACTCGCACCAGGCAAATCACGTGTAACCGTAGAAAGTGATCCAGGTCTTGTATTTTTCCGAGTATCCAATGAACAAGATGCGGTTTATCAAGCAGGTATTTCTATTCCATATAGTGAAGAATATAAAGTACAAAAGCCAAATACAAATAAGTTAGAGATGATTGCAAACCGAGCAGGTGGTAAAATGCTTACAGAAGCATCTGAAGTATTCCGACCTATCGATTTAAAAAGTTCAGAGCGACAATCAATCCAGCAATTGCTTATATTAGCGGCAATCGTCTTATTTTTTATTGATATCACGATTCGTAGATTTGGTTTTAACCAATTGCTCGCACCTTTTAATAGGATTAGAAAGAAAAAGAAGATTGTAGAGACCACAGTTGGAACAAGTAATGTGGAAAAGCTTGTGAAAGAGATGAAAAAACGGTAAGAATTGTGGAACGGCTAACGGCATATTTATGTTGTTAGCCGTTTTTTGTTCAGCAAGCGGGCCCTTAAATGGAACAACACTTGATGGCTAAAATTGGTTATAATATTAGGAAATAGGTTTTTTTCTAGAAAGATTAACATAATTTTGTAATTTATCGCTTTGTATGAGGGGGATAGAAAATGAGGATTCAAGAAATAATAGATATAATAAGGGAGTATTTTTTTCTAGCATTAATAGCAATAATTATTTTAGGGGTTATTTTCTTTTTAGGATATTTCATTCTATATAGAAAACTCTTTGGAGGGAAAAGAAGACTTCTCAAAAAGCAATTACTGTTTGGAGGATTGTTTATTGGATATATCATCATGGTGGCTGGTGTAACCTTTTTGAATAGAGGTTCTAATTATCTGGGCGAGATGGACTTATCTTTTCTTAGTTCATATAGAGAAGCTTGGTATAGTTTTAGTGTAAGGCATTGGCAGTTTGTGCTTTTAAATATTCTCATGTTTGTACCGTTCGGTATACTTTTACCATTATTACATTCGCGTTTTCGTAGAGGTATTTGGACAATCGGAGCAGCAATACTATTTACTCTTTCCATTGAAAGTCTCCAACTAGTTACAGGATTTGGCATTTTTGAAGTTGATGATTTATTTAATAATTTACTCGGTTCAATCATTGGATACGGTATTATTATGGGATTCATCACAATGAAAGGAAAGGAATTAAAGCTATCGTTTTTCTACTTTTCACCTTTATTATTAGTATTGGTCTTATTAGGAAGCATGTTTACGTACTACCACTTTAAGGAATTTGGGAATCTCTCCATTGCTCCCATTCATAGAACTGATATGACACAAGCAACAACCACTATAGATGTACAGTTAAACGATAATACAATAACAGTCCCAGTATATAAAGCACCGAGTTATACAAAGGATGTCGCTAATAAATTTGTCCTAGATTTTTTTAAAAGAATGAATCTTGATACGTCGGATATGGAAATTATTTCTTATCAGAATGAAGGGGTCTATTGGAATGGACGTGAGAGATCTCATAATATATGGTTCCGATTTTTAGATGGAAGTTATGATTATACGGATTTTTCAAGCTTTAACGAAGATACAGAGCTAAAAGATGTAGATGAAGAAACCTTAAAAGAAAACTTAACAAAATTCGACATTGACATTCCACAAGACTCTCATTTTCAAAAAGTAGATATTGGGATTTATGAGTGGACTGTAAATAAAAAGGCAATAGACAACCAGTTAAAAGATGGATATTTAACTGTAAATTATTATAGCGATGATACGGTAAAGAGAATTAATAATAAATTAATAACTTATGACAAGGTAAGGGATATACAAATAATAAGCGAACAAGAAGCGTATAAAAAAATTTTAGATGGGGAATTTCAACATTACTCTGAAAATAAAATAATAGAAACCTTACATATCCATAAAGTAGAGGTAAGCTATTATTTAGATTCCAAAGGCTATTATCAACCTGTTTATGCATTCTATAGTACATTAGATGGATTGAATATGACTATTTTAATTCCGGGAATCTAGAAAACTTTATTACTGATGATAGTTCTTACAATGAATTAGGTAATCCAAAATATAAATAAATTTACTGTACTTGAAACTTGAATAAACGGAAATCATTAATTGAAGAAAAAACAGTGGATATTGGAGTTTAGAAATTATTTAGTTATTCAATTAAAGAGCGCAATTATGGAAAAGCACAGTAGAAAATGATTAAACCTTTTTAGTAATACCTAAATGGAAAAGTTAATTAATTTGTTCAAATTTTATTCTAAAGTATTTGGTACATGATTTTCCCATATGCACGTAAATATAAAAGAGGAGAAAAGTGAACCAGTCACTTTTCTCCTCGTTTGATTTACTTTATAGAAATTTAAACAATAATTGGATTTTTCTTCTTAATCCAAACAATCGTAATACCCCATGAGCATAAAAGAATAATTGCACCAATAACAAACGGAAGATTTAGATTCATATCAAAAAACATTCCCGCAAGCGCTGGACCAACCATATTTCCTAAACTCATATACGCATTATTCATACCAGCGGCAAATCCTTGTTCATTTCCAGCTAGCTTTGACACGACCGTATTAACAGCCGGGCGAATTAAAGTAGTTGCAGTGGAGAATAGAGTAGCTACTAACAATACTAGCGCGAATCCATCTACTAAGAAAAAAGCTAATAATGATAATGCGGCACCAACAAGACTTACTAAAATTACATTCAATTCACCGAACCGTTTAAATAGTTTATTGACAATTAAAGTTTGTACAATTACACCGGCAAATCCTCCAACCGTCAATACAATGGCGATATCTTGTGGAGTGTAATTATATTTATGGTCGACATATAGAGAAAACGTTGTTTGGAAATTGGCAATCCCGAAAGAAAACACGAAAATAATAACGAGCATCATAAAATACGGTGTTTTCACCGAGTTTTTCATTTGAACAAGTATATTCTCGCGTTTTTTCGCTTCAGAAGGATTATCCGAAATCGCATGTTTCACATCTGGTAAAATGATAAATGAAATTACGGCAGAAAGAATTGCTGCAATGGAAGCCATATAAAATGGGAAAGTTAAGCTTACTTTTGCTAAAAATCCACCGATCGCAGGACCTATCATAAATCCTAAAGACATCGAAGCACCAAGAAGACCCATTCCTCGTCCACGTTCTTCAAAAGTTGTAATGTCAGCAACAAATGCCATCGTCGCTGGAATTAAAAAAGCTCCCCCAATACCACTTATAAATCTTGCAGCATACAACATCCATTCGTGTGTCGCCATGCCGAACCAAAATTGAGAAGCAGAAAAGACAAGTAATCCAACAATAATAAGTTTTTTTCGCCCAAAAGTATCAGACAAATCACCTGCTAATGGGGAAAATACAAACTGTCCTAATGCAAAAGATGCAATGATAAATCCTAATGCTTGGCCTGCTACACCAAACGTCTCTAAATACGATGGCATAACTGGAATAACAAGTCCAATACCTGCCATTGCGATAAACATATTAAACATTAATATATATAGTGCAAACTGTGATGTTTTCTTCGCCATATGATTCCTGCTTTCTTAAATTACTTAGTATGCGTCTATCGATTCTACCATATTCGGGAAAGAATAAAAACTTTCGTTGCACGAATAATTATTAATTGTTAATTTGGAAAATAAGAAATAGAGTCGCCTGGGAAAAGGCAACTCTATCCATTAATTTGTTCCCATTTTAAACTTTAAAAATAACTCGTTATATTTACCTAACATCTCAAGACCGAGATCATTATACACTTCTAAATTATCTCTAGTCTCCTCGGTAGGATAAAAGCGTTCGTCTGAAGTAACTTCTACATCCATCAACTCCACAGCGGCTGCATTTGGGATAGAATAACCAACATAATCTGCATTTTTGGCCGCTACTTCTGCATCTAGCATAAAGTTTATAAATGCATGTGCTCCATCTACATTAGCTGAAGTTTTTGGAATAACCATGTTATCGAACCATAAGTTAGAACCCTCTTCGGGAACGGCATAGTCCAGTTCTTCGTTTTCAGACATCATATCAGCTGCTTGACCTGACCAAGTTAGGGCTACAGGCGCCTCTTCATTGACCATGAGCTGCGTTACTTCATCCCCAATAATTGCTTTTACATTAGGAGATAGTTTGCTTAACTTAGCAGATGCTTCTTTTAATTCCTCTTCATCTGTAGAGTTTAAAGAATATCCTAAGCTATTTAAACCCATACCAATTACTTCGCGAGCACCATCGACTAACAACACTTGTCCTTTTAAGGAAGGATCCCAAAGAGCTTCCCAACTTTCGAATGTTTGACCATCCAGCAAGCTAGGGTTAAATACAATTCCTACAGTTCCCCAAAAATAGGGGATCGAAAACTCATTTTTCGGATCAAACGACAAATTTAAAAAGTAAGGATCAATGTTTTCGAGATTTGGAATCTTCGAATGATCAATTGGTAATAGCAAATCATGTTCCTTCATTTTTTCAATCGCATACTCTGATGGAATGGCAATATCATACGAAGTTCCACCTTGTTCAATTTTCGTCATCATCGCTTCGTTTGAATCGAATGTTTCGTAGACAACGCGGTATCCTGACTCTTCTTCAAACTGACGGAGTAAATCCGGATCGATATATTCACCCCAGTTGAAAATAGTTACTGTATCGCTTCCTGCTTTACCGGAACTTTTATTCAAATAGTCATTAACAAAAAACAAAGCGATGCAAACGACAATAATTGCAATTGCTGCTTTTATAATGTCTCTCATTTTCGTACCCCCATTCCAACAGGGTTTTTCCCTCTTTGATTGATAAAGTAATAACCAACCACCAGGAGAATCGTCACGATAAAGATAATGCCAGAAAGCGCATTGATCGTTAGGGTGATACCTGCACGTGCCATAGAGTAAATTTCTACAGATAACGTACTAAATCCATTTCCTGTAACAAAGAAAGTGACAGCAAAATCATCAAGCGAATACGTAAGTGCCATGAAGAACCCTGCAAAAATCCCTGGTTTAATAAAAGGAATAATTACTCTTTGTAAAATTTCTCCTTTTGTTGCCCCGAGGTCTGCCGCTGCATCAATTAATGAGCTATTCATCTCCTGTAGCTTTGGCAATACCATTAATACAACAATCGGAATACTAAAGGCGATATGCGAGATTAACACAGATGCAAACCCTAATTTAACGCCAATCATTGTAAAGAAGATTAAGAAAGACGCCCCAATTACAACGTCAGGACTGACGATTAATACATTGTTTAACGATAATAAAGAATTTCGTATAGACTTGTTTCGCATATACACAATACCAATCGAACCTAATACCCCAATAATCGTTGCGATTAAAGCAGAAAGGAGTGCAACGATTACAGTATTGATCAGAATCATAATCAGACGCGTATCGGAAAATACAGCAGCATAATGTTCCCAAGTAAACGATTCAAAATTGTTCATGCTGCCACCACTATTGAACGAATAAAAAATCAAATACAATATTGGTGCATATAATACGATAAAAATAAGGGCTAAATAAAGCTTTGCAGACATTCTAGTTTTTTCCATTAGAAGTAGCCCCCTTATCTCTTTGACCTGTTATGATCATAACAATGACCATAAATATAATTAAGAATACGGCAATGGTCGAACCCATTCCCCAGTTTTGTGTCACTAAAAATTGTTGCTCAATAGCAGTACCAAGTGTAATTACTTTATTTCCAGCGATTAATCGAGTGATCATAAAGAGTGATAAGGAAGGGATGAATACTGCTTGAACCCCGGCTTTCACTCCATTTGTCGTTAATGGAAAGATTACTTTTGTAAAAGTTGTCCAACTAGATGCACCTAGATCTCTACTTGCATCGATTAACGAAGGATTCAATTTATCTAAGGCATTAAAAATAGGTAAAATCATAAATGGAATAAAAATATAAACAGATACAAAAATAAAACTAAAGTCTGTAAATAAAATTTGTGTTTCCCCGAAACCAAACACATTTAAAAATGCATTAATTGGACCGTATAAGCCAAAGATTCCAATGAATGCATAGGTTTTTAATAACAAGTTAATCCACGATGGAATAATAATTAATAATAACCATAGTTGTTTATGCTTTGTTTTCGTAAGTAAATAAGCTGTTGGGTATGCAACGATTAACGAAAACAGCGTTATGAGAAAAGCATACCAAAAAGAACTAAGTGTTAACTTTAAATAAACAGAAGTGAAGAAGTTTTTATAATTGTCTAAAGTAAAATTACCGCTTAAATCGAAAAGCGAATAATAAGCAATTAAAGCAATCGGTGCAATGACAAATAATAGAATCCAAGCAAAATATGGTATTAAATAAAAAGTTTTCGTATTTTTAGTTTGCATATGCGTCTTCTCCGTAAGACTCAAGTCGCTTATCAAATTCTTCTTCCGTTTCATTTGGACGCATAACATGAATTGCTTCTGGATCAAAATCTAGCCCGATAAATGTTCCAACTTCTGCTTTTTTTGTCGAATGGACTAGCCATTCATTTCCTTCATCATCATATGTTGAAAGTTCGTAGTGAACACCTCTAAATAATTGTGTGTCTACTTTTACTTTCATTTTTCCTTTTTCAACGGATGTAATTTCTAAATCCTCTGGTCGTATAACTACATCAATACTTTCATTTGGATTAAGACCTTGGTCAACACATTCGAATTCTTTTCCACCAATACGTACGCGAAAATCGGCAACCATTGTGCCAATTACAATATTCGATTCTCCGATAAAATCTGCAACAAAGCGATTGACAGGTTCATCGTAAATGTCCATTGGCGTTCCACTTTGTTCAATATTACCTTCATTCAGTACGAAAATTTCATCTGACATAGCTAAGGCTTCTTCTTGATCATGCGTAACGAAGATAAACGTTTTGCCCAATCGTTGCTGAAGCTCACGAAGCTCGTATTGCATTTCCGTACGTAGCTTTAAGTCCAAAGCAGAAAGCGGCTCATCGAGCAAAATAATTTCTGGATCATTTACAATTGCTCGGGCAATCGCTACACGCTGTCTTTGACCACCAGACATTTCTGCAATTTCTCTATTTTCATAACCAGATAAATTTACAAACTTTAGTGCTTCAAGAACTTTTTCTTGAATCTCTTGTTTTCCTAGTTTTTTAATACGAAGTCCAAAGGCTACATTTTCAAACACATTTAAGTGAGGAAATAGCGCATAGTCTTGGAAAACCGTATTTACTTGACGTTCGTTTGCAGGAACATTATTAATTAATTTTCCATTAAAATAGATATTGCCACTTGTAGGCTGCATAAACCCTGCAATCAATCGCAAGATGGTCGTTTTTCCACAACCGGAAGGACCAAGTAATGTATAAAATTTTCCACGCTCTAATTCAAAGTTTATATCCGTTAATACTTTTGTTTCTGCATCATAATATTTTGTGACATTCTCAAAACGAATGATAGGTGTCTCTGACATAATATACCTCCAATTTTATAAATAAGAATTTGTTACGACATAAATTACTTGTGTTTCTTCATCCGCAGCATTTTTTAATAAATGATGATCTGCTGCTTCAAAGTAGAGAGATTCTCCTTGGGAAGCAAAATATTGCTGCTTGCCAAGCATTAATTCTACACGACCTTGTAAAACATATATAAATGTTTCCGAAAGGGAAGGTTCAAATTGTTTAAATTGACCGTTCTGTCCTAATGTAATTAGGACTGGCTCCATTTCATTTTCATTGGACTCGGAGATGAGCCAGTGAAGCCGATAGTTCTTTTCCTCGTCTACATAAATCGTTTGTTCTTCTTTTTCAAAAACAACTTTTGTTCGCACCTGCTCGTCATCAAAAAAGTCTTTCGGTTTAGAACCGAGTACATTTAATATGGAAAAGAGAGTTTCAATGGAAGGGGAGTTAATATCCCTTTCTAACTGGGATATAAATCCCTTGCTTAAATCAGTTCTTTCCCCTAATTCTTCTTGGGTCAAACCTTTCTTAAGACGTAACCGTTTGATTTTCTTTCCAATTTGCATTATTTAACCTCCTTCTATAAAAAGGTAAAGGGCTATTTTAAAAGATACATTCCGGTATTCGCTTTCTGCCATCGACAAGCTTCGGAAAACAACTGAACGGAAAACCATGCGCATTTTAAAATTCATATAGTCTTATCTGCTTTTGAAAAACAAAGTTTATTTTAACACAACTTTAAGTTTACTTTAACAAGTTATTCGAATAAATTCAAAAAAAGTTCGTTTTTGTCATGTGCCGTTTTTATCCCCATGCATACAATAGCTATGGACAAAAAGGAAAAAGGGGAGAAATATATGCGATTAAGAGAGGAGTTACCGGAGTTTTCAACGGATATGAAATGGTTGAATGGACATGTAACGAAAGCAAACTTAATTGGGGAAGTTCCTACATTAGTACACTTTTGGTCCATTAGTTGTCATTTATGTGAAAATACATTTCGAATTATTGCCAAATGGAAAAATACACACGGTAAAAAATTCCAACTAGTGGGAATTCATATGCCAAGATCAAAAGATGATATTAATAATGCGCTTATACATGAGAAGGCTAATCAGTTGAATATGACTAATCCGATCGCCCTCGATCATGATTTAATCGTTTCTAAAGAGTATGCTAATCGAACTGTTCCGTCTTTTTACCTATTTGATAAGCATGGATTGCTTCGTCATGTTCAATCTGGAGAGAATGGTTTTAAATTATTAGAGAAAAGGCTAATTTTATTAATGAATGAACGGTGACAATGAATTAGCAATTCATATCTATTTTCAGTAAGGATATGGTAAACTAAGTGCATCCGATTAGTAGTAGGAGGCACTATCATGCAAAAAGAATTTGTAGTAATTGGTTTAGGGCGATTTGGAGGAAGTATCGTTCGAGAGTTAATCGATCAAGGTGCAGATGTAATGGCCATTGATATTGCTACTGAACGAGTAAATGAATTTGCTACAATCGCTACACAGGCAGTAGTAGCGGATACAACAGACGAAACAGTGTTAAAATCCCTAGGTATTCGAAACTTTGAGCATGTAATTGTTGCTATTGGGGACGATATCCAATCTAGTATATTAACGACGCTCATGTTAAAAGAAATTGGTGTAAAGAAAATTACAGTGAAAGCACAAAATGATTACCATGAAAAAGTGTTACGTAAAATCGGCGCGGACCAAGTGGTGCACCCCGAACGAGATATGGGAATTCGTATCGCGAATAATATTCTATCGAATAACGTACTTGATTACTTAGAACTTTCAGATGAGCATTCTATAATGGAGATCAAAGTGAATGAAATGATTGCTGGGAAATCATTAGTTGACTTGGATATTCGAGCAAGATACGGGATTAACATTGTAGCGATTAAACGTGGAAATAGTATAAATGTTTCACCACCAGCCGATGAGAACCTTCAGTTAAATGATGTGCTCATTATTATTGGTGCGGATGTGGATATTAACCGATTTGAAAAGAAGGTTTTATCATAAAAAAATGCCAAAGGGATCGTATCCTTTGGCATTTTTTTTATGGTAATATACTATCGGTAAGTAATTTGGTTTGCAGAGGTTATTTGCTAACATTTACAAATATACAAGAAACAACCAATTAATTTTTATAAAAAAACAGAGCCGCTCAACATCAGAGCAACTCTGTCTCAAAACTTTAGACTTCCATAATAATCGGTAAGATCATTGGGCGACGTTTTGTTTTTTCGTATAAATAAGGACTTAGAACATCTGTAATTTCATTTTTCAGTTCAGCCCATTCGGCTGGTTTATCTTGTAGAGTGAAACGTAAATGTTTATTTAACATTTGTTGTGCTTCATTAATCATTGTGCCGGATTCACGCATATAAACAAATCCACGTGAAATAATATCAGGACCGGAAACGATTTTCTTTCTTTCCATATCCGCACTTACAACGACAATGACTAGTCCTTCTTCGGAAAGAATTCTACGATCTCGAAGAACAATATTCCCGATGTCACCGATACCACTGCCGTCAATATAGACATCTCCGGATGGAATTCGACCGGCTACATGAGCTTCTTTCGCACTTAATGCAAGCACATCTCCATTTTCCATAATGAAAGTATTTTCAGGTAGAACATCACAATCTACAGCAAGTTCCGTATGTATTTTCAGCATACGATATTCTCCGTGGATTGGCATAAAGAATTTTGGTTTCATTAAACGTAGCATTAGTTTTTGTTCTTCTTGAGAACCATGACCGGATGTATGGATATTATTAAGTGAACCGTGAATTACTTCTGCTCCTGCACGGAATAGTAAGTTAATCGTACGATTGACACTTGCTCTATTTCCTGGAATCGGTGAAGAAGAAAAGACTACCGTATCACCAGGTTGAATTTGAATTTGACGATGAGTACCATTAGCAATTCGAGAAAGAGCGGCCATTGGCTCACCTTGACTGCCTGTACATAGTATTAGAACTTCATTGGCAGGTAATCGATTTAATGCACTTGCATCGACAAATGTTTCTTTAGGCGCCGTTATATACCCAAGTTCACGTCCGATAGTAATCGCATTATCCATACTACGACCAAAAACTGCGATTTTACGATTGTGTTGCACGGCTGCATCTGTTACTTGTTGAAGTCTATGAATATTGGATGCAAATGTAGCGAAAATAATGCGACCATTTACTTTACGGAAAATAGAATCCATACTTTCGCCGACTTTACGTTCGGACATCGTGAAATTCGGAATTTCTGCATTTGTACTATCTGATAGTAAGCAAAGAACTCCGTCACGACCGATTTCTGCCATTTTCGTTAAGTTAGCTGGCTCCCCGACTGGCGTAAAGTCAAATTTAAAATCACCTGTATGCACAATGTTGCCTGGTGGGGTTTTGACTACGATTCCAAAAGCATCTGGAATACTATGTGTCGTTCGGAAAAAACTTACCGCCGTTTTTCTAAATTTCACTACGTCTTCTTCTTCAATCACATGCATTTTTGTTTGACGTAGTAAGCCATGTTCTTCTAACTTATTACGCAGTAGACCAAGAGCAAGTTTCCCGCCGTATACTGGAACATTCAGTTGTTTCAATAAATAAGGAATACCACCGATATGATCTTCGTGTCCATGGGTGATAAATAATCCTTTGATCTTATCTACATTTTTCACAAGATATGTGTAATCTGGAATAACGTAATCAATACCTAATAGATCATCTTCCGGAAACTTTATCCCTGCGTCTATTAAAATAATCTCATCTTGAAATTGAACACCATACGTATTTTTGCCGATTTCACCTAGTCCGCCGAGGGCGAAAACAGCCGTTTGATCATTTTTTACAAATTTCATATGTTATCTCTTCTCTACTTTATAATTCGGGCTTGCTTGCTCGTATTCTAAATGATTACCTTCAAGCAGCTGAATTAGTTCGATATTGTACTGGCGATCTTTTAAAATAGAACGAACTTCACGTTCAGATTCAGCCTCCACATATAAACTTTTTGTGTTTTCGCGAACTGGTACTTCTAGTGCATTTTCTTGATAATAAACTTTATAAATCATATTATACTCTCCTTTTTCACGTTCAAAATAAATCAATTCTCTTTATATTATCACGCTACTTCTTTAAAATAAAGAAAAGCCCTCCATTTTTTGAAGGGCAAGTAATTTATGCGATCGTTTTATTTCTGAGCATTCCGCCGAGCCGTCTTAACCATTTCCTTCTTAGACGTTTCAACATGGCACCCAACTCCTTACTACATATTATATACAAAATATTTCGTTATGTAAAGGATTCTAACTGAAAAGTCAAATAATTAGTGTTTCGAATAGGAGTTTTTTAGATGGTAAATAAAGTTTTATTTTTTGATATTGATGGAACAATTTTAGATAGTGATAAGAATATTCCAGCGGGTGTTGTTGAATCTATTCAACAAGCAAAAGAAAATGGGCACGAAATCGTTATTGCAACCGGAAGGGCTCCATTTACAGCAAAATCTATTTTAGAAAAACTTAAAGTAGATTCGTTCATATGCTACAATGGTCAAATCGTACAGTTCCAAGGTGACATTATTCATAAAGGAATAATCGATACAATGGAACTACAACATCTAACTGATTTTGCAATGGAACGAGATCAACCATTAGTTTATATGGATGATGTAGAATTTGTTTCGAATGTCCCTGATCACCACGATGTATACGAAAGCATCTCTTCCTTAAAAATGGCCTTACCTAGAACCGAAGAAAATTTCTTTTTAGCGAATGATATTCATCAAGCGCTTATTTTTTGCAATATGGAAGTTCAAAAAGAATATGAAAAAGCTTTCCCGAATTTAAAGTTTGTTCGTTGGCACCGCGTATCGTGTGATGTACTTCCAAAGGATGTTTCTAAAGCAAAAGGAATTGAATTATTTTTGCGCTATTTAAATAAAACACCAGAAGATGCCATTGCTTTTGGTGATGGTTTAAATGATATGGAGATGCTCCAATATGTAGGAACGGGTGTTGCGATGGGTAATGCAGTAGAAGAATTAAAACGATGCGCAACATATGTTACGGACCACGTTTCTGAAAATGGCTTAGTGAATGCCCTGAAAAAATTACGATTAATCTAGAGGAGTTATTATGAAAGATTTTACGAATAAATTTGTACTCATATACGGGGATGTGTTTGTGGATTATATTGCAGACGACCAATCAAATACACAATTTACAAAGTATTTAGGTGGGGCAACCGTAAATGTAGCAGCCGGAGTGGCTAGACTTGGGGCGTCTTCTTCATTTATAACGATTTCGGGAGACGATGAAACTTCCGAATTTGTGAGAAGCGAGCTAACATCCGAAGGGGTAGATTTATCTTTTGCTCAAATGGTACCTGAAAAACGGGTAAGTGGCGTATATGTGCATCTAATGGAAAACAATGATCGACATTTCCATACATACGTAGATGAAACACCTGATTTACAAGTAAATTTTGATGCATTGAAAAAGGAAGTATTTCAACAGGCTTCTACTTTTCATTTTTGTTCAGGTACATTATTTCATCCGACGGCACGTAAGACGACTCGCGATATAGTAAATCACATGGAAAAATCTCAAGTGTTATTATCTTTCGATGCAAATATCCGTCCACTTAGATGGGAAAGTGTAGAACTTTGTAGAGAAACCATTTGTTCCTTTTTTAAACAAGTGGATATATTAAAGTTAACAGAAGAGGAGCTTTTCTTTTTAACCGAAACAAATACGAGAGAAGAAGGGATTCGTAAACTTCGAGATTACCAAATTCCTGTGGTCCTTATTACCGTAGGAGCAGAGGGCACATATATTGTATTAGAAGAGGAAACGATCCATGTAGAAGTGGAGAAGGTGGTCCCAGTTGATACAACTGGTGCTGGAGATGCTTTTATGGCAGGTATTCTTTCTAAAATTAATGTGAATGGGAAACCTGAGACAAAAGAAGAATGGATTGACTATGTCTCATTCGGCAATAGGCTAGGAGCAATTTGTGCAACAAAACCGGGAGCTCTTTCCGCGATGCCAAAATTAGCAGAATTATAAAAAACAAGAGGCTGGGACAGAAGTAGCCTCAATCAATGAAAAAAGTGAAATCGCGTGCGATTTCACTTTTTTCATTTTATTTTAAGATTATACGGACAAG
>NZ_JBIWEX010000026.1:0-68486 GCF_044762745.1 Psychrobacillus sp. NPDC096426
ATCAGAAGAAGCAAGCTTCTTCATCATTCGCTCGACTTGCATGTATTAGGCACGCCGCCAGCGTTCGTCCTGAGCCAGGATCAAACTCTCCATAAAGTCCGACTGTCGATATACAGCGCATTGCGTTGTCAACTTCTTTCGTTCAGTTGGTCACGTACGTTAGTACGCTCCCTCCTTCTCTCAATCGTTTCCTAGCACTGCACCACATCTCGACAGCCGGCAAAATAAATAAGTTTAAAAGCTCATTTTGTTTTTGCTGGCATCATCATTAAATGATGTCAAAATTATTTTGCTATCGGACTAACTGAAGTTAGTCTTTCAAGCTATATGTCTTAACGTTTTGCATGTTCAGTTTTCAATGTTCATTTTGTTATGTCGTTTTTTGCGACTTCTCTACTTTATCACTTTCAACAAACAGAGTCAAGAAGTTTTTTGAAAAACTTTTTTGTCTTAAGTTTGTTGTTTCGTTTTTAACGACGCTTATTATAATACATCAGGTAGCATTAGATTGTCAACAATAAAAACGAACAAATTACTCGTTCGTTTTTATTGTGCACTCATTAACCCTTTACTTTGTAGTATCTATGCATGATTTTATTGCTTTTAGTAGTCTGTTCTTCTATTAAAATAAATCCCTTATCTACTAGAAACTCAATAAAAACTTCAAGATCTACTGAATATTTTTTCAGTTCTTCTTGTTCATGGATCTCTTGGATAGCCCAAAATTCTTTGGAAGACAAAACTTCTAATATATGTTGAGCTCCATCCTTTGTTCTTGAATGAATCAGAAACTCACTAGCTAAAAAAAGAAGTTCTAGTCTTTTCTCTAACGATTCCTTACTTGAAATAAGTTCATCATATAATTTATAAATAGCAGGATCTAGTTGTTTGACTTGTTTCCAAACCATCACCTCTGGATGCATCCCATTTTCGAATACAGCTAGACGAGCTAAATGATGTAAAGAATCTACTATATGGTTATAGGCATCTAGATAATTCAGCTGTTCAAAAAATACTTTACCTTCCATGTATCTTCTACTAAGCTTTGCAAATTCAATACCCATTCTTACCTTTCTTCCGTTTATCGGAAAATCATATAACTCTTTTTTCAGGTTTTCTACATATTCATTACGATCAAATACAACTCGTCCATTAATAATCCAATCAACTAGTTTAGGATTGGTTCCTACTAGTAACCATTTTCTTAATTGTTTTTCCGTAATAATATGCATTGCTGTCTTCTTTTCATCATATGAATAATGCTTTGTAAAAATTGGTTTTTCCGCTTCTAATGTTACTATCAATAAAATAGAATCAAAAGTATCTGTAATAGGGCTAACTTCCTCACGTTTTTCTACTGATATGATTCCTATCGTATTTGGATCACTTGCTCTTTCTTGATAAATTGGTCTCAATAACGCTTCCAAAATGAAGCCTCCTTTGTTTCCTTCTAATATAGCTTTTCGACAATTAGTTTTAATTTCCTTCTATGCTTACTTCAAAACATTACTTACTCCTAAAATATGATATAGTGGATTTAGAATTTAGGAGGATGAAAAATGAAACCTTATAAAAACAAAATAAATCGAATACGCTCCTTTGCCCTTGGACTCATATTCTTTGGATTTATCATAATGTATGGCGCCATTTTTTTTAGAGAAAATGCATTTTTAGTTACGATTTTTATGACGCTTGGATTATTATCCATTATAGGTAGTACAGTAGTATATGGTTGGATTGGTTTACTATCGACAAAAGCAGTTCAAGTAGTGTGTCCTAACTGCGGAAAGCATACAAAAGTTTTAGGTAGAGTGGATATGTGTATGTATTGCAAAGAACCACTTACACTTGATCCAAGTCTAGAGGGACAAGAATTCGATCAATCACTAAATAGAAAGAACTAATTGGACACTTAGCTTTTATAGTAACATAATATTCGAGTCCAATAAAAAACGAGCGTAGACGATACGCTCGTTTTTTATTGGACTTTTGTCGCTTGTTCTTTACAAGTAGGACATGTTCCGTATATTTCCATACGATGTGAACTTACATCAAATCCGGTTAGATGGGACGCTAAATGCTCGACTTCATCGAGACCAGGATAATGGAAATCCACAATTTTACCACATGAATTACAAATCATATGATAATGGTCATTCGTGATAAAATCGAATCTACTAGAAGAATCACCGTACGTAAGTTCTTTAACTAATCCCGCTTCTCTAAAAACGCGCAGGTTATTATAAACTGTTGCAACACTCATGCTTGGAAATTTACGTTCAAGTGCTTTATATATATCGTCCGCGGTCGGATGTGACATAGATTGGATAATAAATTCCAATATCGCATGGCGTTGAGGTGTGATTCGTACACCAGTTGATTTCAATGTATCTAAAGCATCTCTTAAATGTACTTCCGTCATCGCAATGCACCTCTCTTCATTCTCTTCATATTCATTATTAGTTTGTAATTGTTATAATAAGTATAATGAAGAAATGTAGGAACTGTCAAATTTTAAGGTATTATGGGAATTAGCGCTCTTTTAATAGCCTCTTTTTATATCAATAATATTTTCCAGTTGGTCACTACCGCTTATCCATTCCGTTAAGTTTCTACAAAAGATTTCTAGCGCTCTTACAACATATTGCGAAGAATGGCTCGAAGCATGAGGAGATATGATGACATTGTTCATCTTCCAAAACGGATGTCCTTCTTGAAGTGGCTCTTTTTCAAAAACATCTAATACAGCATATGCTATGCTCTCTTCTTTTAATGCTTGGAGTAATTCTTCTTCTTTTAAAACATCTCCTCTGCCAAAATTCATAAAGATGGCAGATCGTTTCATACATTGAAAATGCTCAGAGGTAAGCAAATGTTTTGTTTCTCCTGTGCTAGGTAAAATCGATATGACAATATCCGCATCCGGCAATACTTCTTTTAGTCTATTAAAAGAAACCATTGTATCCATAGAAGGTGCCATTTTGCCACTTCGATTACAACCAATGGTATGTACACCAAAAGCTTGTAAAATTCTACCAACCTCACAACCAATTGCACCAGTGCCAAGTATTACTGCTGTTGAACCAAATAGCTCCGATGAATTCAATTTTCGTGACCACTCCCCTTTTCGCTGGTTGTCAGCCATAATTGGAAGTGATTTTTTGATGGAAAGTATATGGGCAAGAATGGACTCTGCCATTGGAATTTTATGAATCCCTCGAACATTCGTCAACATAATATTCCGACTAACTATTTCATCTAGTGGCATCTTTTCTAGTCCTGCAGAAGCAACCATTATCCATTTTAGTTGAGTCGCCGTTTTCAAATGGGACGCACGAAGATCTTCTCCATACGTCACGAGTATATCAGCATTTTTTAAAGCTTCTTCATCTAACGGTTTTCGAAAGATGAAGTCTGCTTGTGGAAACTTTTCTATTAAGCTAGATTGTTGATCTTGTTTCGGATAAAAGGAGAATAATATCTTCACAGTTGCTCACCATTAGAAGCTAATATTTTTAATGTTTCTAATGCTTCTTCTACATGCCCATCCACTTTTACTTTACGCCATTCTTTCACGACAGTACCTGTAGGATCGATTAAAAACGTAGAGCGTTCAATCCCCATAAATTCTTTTCCGAACATCTTTTTCAACTTCCATACACCATATGCTTCGGATACTGCATGCGTATCATCGATTAATAACGAGAATGGAAGACCATGTTTTGCGATGAATTTGGAATGTGCATTTTCATCATCTGGGCTGACCCCTAAAATAACAGCATTTAAATCAGTAAATTTCTCATGGGCATCCCTAAAATCACACGCTTCTGTTGTGCAACCAGGAGTTGCGTCCTTTGGGTAAAAATACAAAACAACATATTGCTTTCCTGCAAAGTCATCTAATGATACAATTTTCCCTTGCTCATCTTTCAATGAAAACTTTGGTGCAATCATTCCTTCGAGTATTGTCATCCTTTTCCCTCCCTAAATTCTACTTCTATCGTATCGAATTACTGGGGGAGATTCAATTTCTTTAGCGTTTTTCAACATAATTGTCTACAATAGAAACATACGAAAATGGCGGAGGTTATAAATAATGAAACAATCAACATCTGAACAAATACAAATAGAAGCACAGGAACATATCGTAGGTGGTGTAAATAGCCCATCTAGATCATATAAAGCAGTTGGTGGAGGAGCACCAATCGTAATGGAACGAGCAGAAGGAGCTTACTTTTTCGATGTAGATGGCAATAAATATATTGATTACTTAGCTGCCTACGGGCCTATTATTACGGGGCATGCACACCCTCATATTACAGAAGCAATTACAAAAGCTGCACAAACGGGTTTACTATATGGTACTCCTACAAAGCATGAAGTGACTTTTGCCAAAATGTTAAAAGAAGCAATCCCTTCTATGGATAAAGTGCGTTTTGTAAACTCAGGTACAGAAGCTGTAATGACTACTATCCGCGTTGCACGTGCCTATACTGGTAGAACAAAAGTTATGAAATTTGCTGGATGTTACCACGGACATTCCGATTTAGTATTAGTAGCTGCCGGATCAGGTCCTGCTACACTTGGAACACCCGATTCCGCTGGAGTACCACAGTCCATTGCAAAAGAAGTTATTACGATTCCTTTCAATGACCCTAAATCATATGAAGAAGCAATGGAAAAATGGGGAGAAGAACTTGCATGTATTTTAGTAGAGCCAATCGTAGGAAACTTCGGTATGGTAGAACCCAATGAAGGATTTTTACCACTTGTTCATAAATTAGCAAAAGAAAAAGGTGCACTTGTCATATATGATGAAGTAATTACAGCATTCCGTTTTCACTACGGTGCTGCGTCTACAATGTTAAATGAAACACCAGACTTAACTGCACTTGGAAAAATTATTGGTGGCGGTCTACCAATCGGAGCTTACGGTGGGAAAAAGGAAATTATGGAACAAGTCGCTCCATTAGGACCTGCCTATCAAGCAGGAACGATGGCTGGGAATCCAGCTTCTATGCAAGCAGGAATTGCTTGTCTTGAAGTATTGCAAATGCCGGGAGTGTATGATGAATTAGACCGACTTGGTGCAATGTTAGAAGCTGGCATAATAGAAGCAGGGAAGAAGAATGAGATTACAATTACCGTAAATCGTATAAAAGGTGCACTATCCGTTTATTTTACAGATGTAAAAGTAGAAAATTACGAGCAGGCCGAAGCAAGTGATGGAGAATTATTTGCTAAGTTTTTCAAACTAATGCTAGCACAAGGGATTAATCTCGCTCCATCTAAATATGAAGCTTGGTTTATCACCATTGCGCATACAGAAGAGGATATTAAAGAAACGATTACTGCGGTCCATCATGCATTCGCCCAGTTAAAGCAGTTAACACTTGAAACCGGCACGAAATGAAAGGATAAGATTCAATGAAATTAGGAGCTCGCGTTTTTAAAACTGGAGTAGCCATCGTTTTCTCGTTATTCATAGCTGATTTACTCCAGCTTCCTAGTCCTGTTTTTGCAGGAATAGCTGCAATTTTTGCCATTCAACCTTCTATATATAGATCCTATTTGACTGTAATCGAGCAAGTACAATCTAATATAATAGGGGCAGCAATTGCAGTGATTTTTGCACTTATGTTTGGGAATCACTTTATAGCCGTTGGATTTGCTGCAATCGTTGCAATTATGCTCATGTTAAAATTAAAGTTAGAAAAAACAATTTCTTTAGCACTTGTCACTGTTATTGCCATCATGGAAATCCAAAGTGATAACTTTTTCACATTTTCTTTAATACGATTTTCAACTGTTTTAGTAGGTGTCATTTCTGCATTTATTGTGAATCTCATCTTTCTACCGCCAAAATTTGAATCCAAATTATTTAATGCGATACATTATACCCAAGACGAGATTATTCGCTGGACTCGAATAGCGGTCCGTAGTGCATCGGAGCATAGCTCTACAAAACAAGCAATCAATCAACTAAAAGAACGTCTAGCTCGAGTAGATCAACTATATTCATTTTTCAAAGAAGAACGTGGTTATACAAAAAAAGCAATTTATACGAAAGGGAGAAAATTAGTTATTTATCGTGAACTAATTTCCACTTCTTATAAAAGCTTAGATGTACTGAAAAGACTTCATCTCCATGAGAATGAGATTTTGGAACTTCCGGATCACTTCCGAATGATGATAAAGGAACGATTAGATGCACTTTTAGCTTATCATGAACAACTACATTTAAAGTTCATCGGAAAGTTAAAGCCAGAACATATTGAATGGAATGGATCAGAAGCTTTTATTCAAAGACAAGAAGTAATGGACATTTTCGTTCAACAAATTGCTTTAACTAGAATAGAAGAAGAATTCTCGACGTATCACTTATTACATCTATTATCATCCATTTTAAAATACGAAGAACAACTAGAGCATGTGGATACGTTAATCACATCCTATTTGAATTTTCATAGTGAAGAGCTTACCGTAGAAATAGAAGAAACGCCATACTAAGAAAAATGCATGCGCCTATGTCTGCCCCGACAGGCACGCTTTTCTGCGACGAGCTTTGCGCAGGAGCAAAATGGGGATGTGGTAGGTCTGCAAAGTACGCCACTTCCTGTGGCAAAGCAGACATGACCCGCTTCGTGCGGGCCCAGGAGGCAGCTCCTCAGCCAAGCCACCACAAGCGATTTTGTTTGCGATGAGCTTGCGCAGGAGCAGCTTTTTCACATTTGACCCCGAGGGGCTAGGCGCTGGAGCTCGATCGAAACTAAGTAAGAAAGTATATACTTTCTTATCTGCCAGAAAAAACGTGTCACCTAAATAGCTAGGTGACACGTTTTTAATTTTTCATACGTGGATCTAGTGCATCTCTCAACCCATCGCCCATTAAATTGAATCCTAGCACCGTCAACATAATAGCAATTCCCGGGAAAATCATCGCCCACGGTGCGTTACGTAAAACAACACGTGCGTCTGCAAGCATTTTCCCCCATTCAGGTGTTGGTGCTTGAGCCCCTAAACCAAGAAAGCCTAAAGCTGCCGCTTCAATAATTGCAGAAGCAACCGCAAGTGTACCTGCGACAATCACAGGAGCCATAGAATTCGGAAGAATATGAGAGAATAAGATTCGAATATCTTTCATCCCGATCGCTTTTGCCGATGTTATGTACTCCTCTTCTTTTATACTTAACACTTTCGAACGAATGAGTCGACCGAAGTTAGGAATATTAATAATCGCAATAGCAATTAACGCATTTTGTAAAGATGGGCCTAATACTGAAACAACCGCAATTGCAAGTAAAATACTTGGGAAAGCAAGCATAATATCAAATATTCGCGATATGATCGTATCAATCCACTTCCCGTAATAACCAGCAATTATTCCTAAAATACTTCCTACAACTACGGACCCAACCACGGAAGAGAATCCAACCCGTAAAGATATTCGAGCACCATGTATAATTCGTGAAAAAATATCTCGTCCAAAATCATCTGTTCCAAACCAATATTGACTGGACGGAGGAAGTAGACGATCTTTTAAAAGCTGATCATTAATTCCTTGTGGTGCAAAAAAAGGACCGATAAACGCTAAAACTACGAAAAAGAAGACGATTCCTGCTCCAACTAACGCCACTTTGTTTTTACGAAAGCTTCGCCATGCATCTAGCCAAGGACCCGTCGACGTATTTGTATTAGCCATTATTTCACTAGTCGAATTTGGAACCATTTGCGTCATATTCATTTCCCCCTTTTAGTCGTATTTAATCCTTGGGTCGATTAACCCATATAAAATATCTACTATTAAGTTAATCATGACAAAAATGAATGCAACAATAAGAATACCTGATTGAATGACTGGATAATCTCGAAATTGAATTGCTTCATAAATGTATCTTCCAATTCCTGGCCAACTAAAGATTGTTTCTGTTAAAATAGCTCCTCCGAGTAACATTCCTGTTTGAAGTCCGATAACAGTTAAAACTGGAATAATAGCATTTTTTAAGGCATGTTTGTAAACAACCCAAAACATTTTTTGCCCTTTTGCTCTTGCAGTACGGACATAGTCAGCACGCATTACTTCTAGCATACTTGATCTCGTCATACGAGCAATGATAGCCATTGGTATAGTCGCAAGTGCAATCCCTGGTAACACTAAATGCTTCAGCACTTGACCTAACTGATCAAAACGACCATTCAATATTGCGTCTAGTACATATAAGTTCGTTACTGGTGACACTGGATTCCTTACTTCTTCTCTACCAGATATCGGTAACCATTGAAGCTCAACTCCGAAAAACCATTGTTCCATTAAACCTAGCCAAAAAATTGGCATCGAAACGCCAATTAATGCAATAATCATTGCGGCATAATCGAACCATGAATTTTGGAACCACGCAGAAATAATACCGGCATTGACCCCAATAATGACAGCGATAATAATAGCAAACAAAGCGAGTTCAAATGTAGCTGCTAAATATGGCCAAATTTCTTTTGTAACCGGTTGAACTGTACGCATCGATTCCCCTAGATCTCCTTTAAAGAGTGCTGCTAAGTAATCGAAGTATTGTACATACCATGGATTATCTAATCCTAATTTAAGGCGCAATGCTTCTATTGCTTCTTTTGATGCTAATTGTCCTAAAATTACTTGTGCTGGGTCACCAGGAATTGCTCGAATAATCATAAATACAACAAATGTCATACCTAGTAAGACAGGGATTAATTGCAGTAATCTTTTTCCGATATAGTGGAGCACTGTCTTCACCTCTCCATCAAATTGAATAAAAAAGGGAGAAATCACGAAGATCTCTCCCCTTCACGATCAAATTCGCCTTGGCGTATTTGCTTCCGCTTCTCTTCGTTCAGCTTCGCAGAAAACAGTGCGCCCAGATTTTTATCGAGCTCGCTCGATAAATTCCTCTAAAAAATCTGTGACATCCGCCGGAGGCTTTAACTTTATTCGGCAGGGGTTTGTAGACCCCCATTGAATTGTATGCTGCTTTGCTTTCTTCTCACCACATATAGAAGTGAGAGACTTCTGCTGAATGAAGTGTTAATTACTTAAAGTCGACGTTTGTTAATTTATCAGATCCAGTAGGATGTGGTAAGAAATTTACGATATCCGCTGTACCTGCAAGTAATGGAGTGGAGTGAGCAAGCGGTACCCAAGGTGCATCTTCAAAGATGATTTCTTGCGCTTGTTTATACAACTCATTACGTTTATCTTCATCTACTTCTGTTTGTGCCTGAATTAAGATTTTGTGTAAGTCTTGGTTGTCATAATATGTGTAATTGTTACTTCCAATGTTATCGCCATCCAGTAAAACATAGATGAAGTTATCTGCATCTCCGTTATCACCTGTCCAACCTAGCATGAAAGCATCTGCTTCCCCATTCCGTGCTTTTTCTAAATACGTTGCCCATTCGAAAGAAACGATTGTTGCTTTAACGCCAATATCCTCTAAATTCTTTTGAATAACTTCCGCAACTTTTGCTCCATCTGGCATATACGGACGTGGAACAGGCATTGCCCATAGTTCCATTTCAAATCCATCAGCAAACCCAGCTTCTGCTAGTAATTGTTTTGCTTTTTCTGGATCATATTCATACCCTGGAATATCTTCATTGTATCCACTAATAGATGGAGGCATTGGGTTTTTCGCAATTTCTGCACGACCTTCGAAAAACGCGTCAACGATTGATTGTTTATCAATTGCATAGTTAATCGCTTGACGAACTTTTACATTGTCGAAAGGAGGACGTGTAGTCGTTAAACCTAAATATCCTACATTCATCGATGGACGTTTAAATAATTGTAGATTAGAATCGCCCTCTACAGTAGCAGCGTCTGACGGATTAATACCATCTGCCAAATCAATTTTATTCGCAAGTAATTCATTTAATCGAGCTGAATTATCTGGTATTGCACGGAAAATGATTTTATCCAATTTAGGAAAACCCGCATTCCAGTATTCTGGAAATTTCTCAATCGTAATTGAGTCATTACGTTTCCACTCTACAAATTTAAATGGTCCAGTTCCAACTGGATTATCACCAAACTTGTTACCAGCTGCCTCAAAAGCAGTTGGGCTTGCAATTCCGAAAGGGCTCATTGCAATATTTTTTAAGAACGGTGCTTGTGCGCGTTTTAACTTGAATACTACTGTGTAATCTCCATCCGCAGTTACAGACTCAATTACATGACCTTCATCTCCTACAAATCCACCGAACATGGAAGCGTAGTATGGGAATTTGTCTTCTGAACCATTTGCCCAACGCTCAAAGTTTTTCACTACAGCTTCTGCGTTAAAGTCTGTTCCATCATGGAATTTAACCCCTTCGCGAAGTGTGAAAGTGTACGTAAGTCCATCTTCAGAAGGCTCCCATTTCGTTGCTAATCCTTCATTGATCGTTGTATCTTGTTCTCCAAAGTTTAATAGTGTTTCAAATACGTTTTGTGTTACTTTGAATGATTCTCCATCGGTTACAGCTGCTGGGTCTAGTGATACGGAATCTCCACCGCGACCAAAAATAAGCACTTTTTCTTCAGCTGTTGTAGAACCAGTATCCCCTTGTGTTGATCCTTCGTTTTCTTTTTCTGTGTTACTTTCGGATGCGTCGTCAGAACTACATGCAGCAAGAACTACACTTAGCGCTACTAACATCAAAAGCAAAAACGACCAGATTTTCTTTTTTCCCAAATTAACCCCTCCGTAAATATATTATCAATGCTGCGCTTGCTCATTATATAAATGGCAGGCAACAAAATGACCAGTTTTTACTTCTTCTAACTTAGGTACCATAGATGTACACACTTCCATCTTAAACGGACATCTAGTATGGAAAGTACAACCAGTAGGCGGATTTGAAGGACTTGGAATGTCTCCTTCTAGAATAATCTGCTCCCTTTGATGTTGTGGATCTGGAACAGGGACTGCTGAAAGTAACGCTTTCGTATATGGATGAAGTGGCTCTGCATATAATGACTCACTAGTAGCAAGCTCTGCCATTCTTCCTAAATACATAACGCCAACGCGATCACTTATATGACGCACCACCCCTAAATCATGCGCAATAAATATATACGTTAGCTTTAATTCTTTTTGTAAATCTTGCATAAGATTAAGTACTTGGGCTTGTATCGAAACATCAAGTGCAGAAACTGGCTCATCTGCAATGATTAACTTCGGATTTGTCATTAATGCTCTTGCAATGCCAATACGTTGTCTTTGCCCACCACTAAATTGATGGGGATATCTTTTAGCATGGTAACTACTTAAACCGACAATTTCTAGAAAGTCATATACTTTCTTTTTACGGCTCTTTGCATTTCCGATATTATGGACAATCAGTGGTTCCATTAAAATTTTTTCAACCGTATGTCTCGGATTTAGCGATGCATATGGATCTTGAAAAACCATTTGAATTTCTCTTCGTGCTTTTCTCATTGCTGTACTGGATATGCTCGTCAATTCTTTTCCTTGAAATGTTACTTTACCTTCAGTCGGCTCTAGTAATCTCATAAGCATTCGACCCGTTGTAGATTTTCCACAACCTGATTCTCCTACAATTCCCAATGTCTCTCCTTCATTCACATGGAAAGATATATCATCCACCGCTTTCACATAACCGGATTGTTTTGCTAATACACCAGAACGGATAGGAAAATACTTTTTTAATCCTTCAACTTGTAGCAGCGGTTTTGTCATTAACTCCCACCTCCTTCTCATCGTATAAGAAGCATCTTGTTTTATGATGAGCGGATGTTTCATATAAAGGAGGATTTTCTTCTGTACATCTTCCGAACACCGATTCACATCTTGCTGCAAATCGACATCCCGTTGGAATAGTTCCAGGCTTCGGTACATTTCCAGGTATGGAATACAAACGCTGCTTTTTGTAGCGCATATCAGGCACAGAAGCTATTAGCCCCTTCGTATAAGGATGTTGCGGATTATCGAATATCGTTTCAACTGTCCCCTCTTCTACTACTTTCCCAGCATACATCACAACTACACGCTCGCAGGTTTCCGCTACTACCCCCAAATCATGGGTAATTAAAATAACTGCGGTATTCAGTCTTTCATTCAATTCTCGCATTAGCTTCAAAATTTGTGCTTGAATCGTTACATCTAGCGCCGTGGTCGGCTCATCTGCAATGAGAACCTTTGGGTCACAAACGAGCGCCATCGCAATCATTACGCGTTGCCGCATCCCCCCTGAGAGCTGATGAGGATAATTCTTCATTAATTCCTCTGCCCTAGGTAGACCAACAAGCTTCAACATTTCAATCGCTCTTACTTTAACTTGTTTTTTACTCCAGTCTTTTTTGTGCAGAGTGATCGCTTCTACTAACTGGTTTCCTATTGTAAATAAAGGATTTAAAGATGTCATCGGTTCTTGGAAAATCATCGCCACCTCATTACCACGAATTTTCCGCATTTCCTTCTCAGAGAACTTTGTTAAGTCTTTACCTTTATACAAGATTTGACCATTTGTAATTTTCCCAGGTGGGCTTGGAACAAGGCCCATTATAGAAAGTGACGTAACACTTTTTCCACAGCCTGATTCTCCAACTATTCCTAGTATCTCTCCTTCTTTCACGTGAAAATCTACATAGTCCACAGATGGAATAATACCGTCATCTGTGAAAAAGGAAGTTTGGAGGTCTTTCACTTCTAAAATGATTTCACGCTCTGCCATAACGCACCCCTTTATTTTTGTATAATTTATAATTTTCTATTAATTAATAAGATATATTAATATTTTACACATATTAACCCTATATGCAACACTTTTTCAAAACACTTGAAACTATTTTCATAAGGGAGACCATTTATATGTGAGTAATTATACATATGATTAAATATCCATTCGCATTTTATCTGCACTAAAAAACGCCCTATAAGCATAAAAAGAACTTATAGGACGCTTTATATTCATATTAATTATCTAATTGTTGTATTTGAAATAAATTATAATATACATTTTTTTGATTCATTAATTCCGCATGATTTCCACTTTCAACTACCCGACCATCTTCAATAACGAATATATTATCCGCATGCGTAATCGTGGAAAGTCTGTGTGCAACAATCATAGTTGTACGATTTGAAGCTAAACGTTCCAAGGAATCTTGAATTAATGATTCACTCTCTAAATCTAATGCCGAAGTCGCTTCATCTAGAACTAAAATCGTTGGGTTTTTCAAAAATACTCGTGCAATGGCCACACGCTGTTTTTGCCCACCAGAAAGCTTCACGCCACGCTCGCCTACTTTTGTCTCATAGCCTTCTGGCAATTGCATGATGAAATCATGCGCATTCGCTGCTTTTGCCGCTTCAATCACTTCTTCATCTGTAGCATTCGGGTTTCCCATTAATATATTCGATTTAACCGAATCACTAAATAAAATATTATCTTGTAGCACAATTCCTACATGCTTTCTTAATGATTCCACCGTAACATCACGAATATCGTGTCCATCCACTCGTACACTTCCATCTGTTACATCATAAAATCTAGGTATTAGACTAATAATTGTAGACTTACCACCACCACTCATTCCAACAAATGCTACCGTTTCACCAGCTTTTACGTGGAAATCCACATTGTTTAATATTGTATTCCCATCTTTTTCATATTTGAATGAAACATTCGAAAAAGTAACTTCGCCTGTAATATTTCCTAATGTAGAAGCCCCTTTTTTATCAACAATATCGTATTCTTCATCCATCAATTCAAAGACACGATCCATTGAAGCGAATGACTGCGTTAATGTTGTGGAGGAATTAACTAAGCGTCTGAGAGGACTATATAAACGTTCAATATATGCAACAAAAGCAGCCATCGTTCCGACTGATAATCTTCCATTAATCGCTTCGTACCCCGCGTAGGCAATGACTAAAAGAGGTGCAATATCTGTTATCGTATTAACGACAGCGAACGCCTTTGCATTCCATATAGTTTGATCAACGGCTTTATCTAAAAACTCACCATTTGCTTTGTTAAATAATTTTTGTTCGTGCTTCTCTAATGTAAATGTTTTAATAATACTCATACCTTGTACACGTTCATGCAAATAACTTTGTACCCCCGCTAAAGCTTGCGAACGTTTTCTCGTTAAATCGCGTAGTCTTCCAAAAAAGTATTTCACACTAAATGCATAAAACGGAAAGGCTAGCAATGTTACGAGCGTTAACTTCACATTCATCGTTAGCATAATACCAATTGCGATTAAGATTGTTGCTAAATCTAGCCAGACATTCATTAGTCCAATGATTACAAAGTTTTTTGTTTGCTCTACGTCATTTATTACCCTGGAAATAACTTCTCCAGCCCGCGTATTAGAATAGTATTTTAAACCAAGTTTTTGAAGATGGACATAAAGTTTTTCACGTATATCAAAGAGTATTTTATTACTTACTAACTGTGCTAAATATTGTCTATAATACTCAATCGGTGGACGAACAATTAAAAAGACTAATGCAGTCCCCCCTAGCCAATAAACTAATTGCTGTATTTTTTCATCTACTGTTAATGTTTCCGCATCAATAATATTATCGATAACGATTTTGATAAGAATTGGTATGAATAATGGTATCGCAAATTTGATAATTCCAATAACGATCGTTAAAAATATTTGAAAGTTATACGGTTTAACAAATTGCATATACCGTTTGAATGACCCCATGTAGTAACTTCCTTTCTAAAAATCAAATTCGCCTTGGCGTATTTGCGCCCAGATTTTTATCGAGCCCACTCGATAAATTCCTCTAAAAATTTGTGGCATCCGCCGGAGGCTTTAACTTCATTCAGCATGGGTTTGTGGACCCATGCTGAATGAAGTTAAAAAAACCTGTTGTATGTATTCAACAGGTTTTTCGTCTACTCATTTAGCTGTTTATTAAAATGATAGCGACTCGTCCATGCCTCGATAAAATCCGGAGCAAATGGTCCCCTTCTTTGCTTTATCCAAGAAATGAGTTTTTCAATATTTCGATCAAGAATACCGTCCATTTCTTTCGGATACTTCATTTCTTTTTTATGTTGTTCGTATTCATCTTCATCTAGAATTGTATAGGTCATGTCTGGAAAAACCTTTACATCTAAATCGTAATCAATATACTTTAACCGCCCATCATTATAAACAAAAGGCGAACTCATATTGACATAATAGTATACACCATCTTCTCTTAACATACAAATGATGTTAAACCAATGTTCGGCATGAAAATAACAAATGGAAGGTTCTCTTGTAACCCAAGTTCGACCATCCGCCTCAATAACAAGCGTTCGCTCATTTGCCCCTATTACAATATTTTTGGTCCCTTTTAAAACCATTGTTTCTTGCCAGACACGATGGATACTACCGTTATGCTTGTAGCTGTGAATTTGTATCATTTCTCCTTCTGTTGGAATCGCCATCATTTAGCCACCTTTTCGACAAGCGTAAAAATAATTCGCCTTGGCGTATTTGCTGAAATAAATTAAATTTTTTCTTATTTAATCATTATAACAATCCATTCCGAAAAACTATAGTAAAAAAAATCAGCGAAGGCAAAATGCCTTCGCTGATTTTTGGTGAACCCATGCAACTATTTTGTTTGGTTATAAGAACTACCTGCTTGACCGTTAGCTTGTTGTTTTTTCATCTCAGCTTGACGGTTTTGTTCTCTTACCTCTTGAACATCAGTTTCAGATGCAAATTCAGGGGTCTTGAATTTGTTCTGAGATTGACCGCTTTGAGATTGGCGGTTCTGTTCTCTTACTTCTTGAACATTCGTTTCTGAAGCGTTGTTTTTCTTTGTCATGGATTTCACCTCCGGTACACAAATATCTTGTGCACTTTTAGGCTTTATATGCATTTAAAAAAACGAAAAAACTTTTATTAAATACTTCGATCGCATTCATCAATGATTCCTGTCTTTCCATGCGTTCCATATTTTTAGTACTGGTACTGGCATTGGTTGATTGGCTATTTCTTCTATATTGAACCACTTGCACGCTGTTGGAAGTTTCTTTTCCACGAGCAATTTGCCATCAAAGCTTTCCATCTCCCATACTAAATGAGAAAATACATGTTTGAACGTAACTAATTCTTCCCCTTTTAAAATTTCTATCCCATAGTTATGTTCGATTATTTCTTCTATAGTATGTGTTACCGTTGGAAGCTCTACCATTGGAAATTGCCACATATTAGCGAGTAAACCTTTCGATGGTCTCTTTTCTAATAAAATTCGATCATGATCATCCTCTACAACAACTGCTTTCAATTTGTGTACTTTCGTTTTTTTATTAATCGTTTTAATCGGTAACTGTTCTTGCATTCCTTCAAAAAATGCCGTGCAATTTTCTCTCACTGGACATAATAAACACTTTGGTTTTGTCGGCGTGCATATAATAGCTCCAAGTTCCATTAATCCTTGATTGAACGCAGAAGGATTGTCCTCATCGATTAACTCCATCACTGCTTCTTCAAATATTTTCTTCGTTTTTGGCTTCGCGATATCTTCTTTTATCAATAAAAGACGAGAAAGAACCCGCATGACATTACCGTCTACTGCATGCTCTGGAACTCCGTACGCTATACTAAGAACTGCTCCAGCGGTATATGGTCCTACACCTTTTAATGAGGAAATTTCTTTTCGGGTATTTGGAACGGTACTCCCATATGATTCAACGACTTCTCTTACGCCTGCTTGTAAATTTCGTGCACGGGAATAATAGCCTAAACCTTCCCATTCTTTTAGTAATTCTTCTTCTTTTGCATGTGCAAGCGATTCAAGGGAAGGATATTTTGCGATAAATCTTTCATAATAAGGTATAACGGTATCTACCTTTGTTTGTTGAAGCATCACTTCAGATACCCAAATCTTATATGGATCTTTTGTCTTCCTCCAAGGTAAATCACGTTTTTCTTCTAAAAACCAGGATACTAAAGCATTTCTGACTTGTGTTTTATATAATTCGTTCAATGTTAAGTCCTTCCTTACGATTATTGACATGAAAAAGGGGGTATATCATTAATAAGTACTTTGTTATTTTATCGATTTTATTTTATGATGGGAATAACTTAGTATCCAAAAAGGAGCTGGTGAAGCATGGATACAGGTACACATATTGTTATGGGTATTGCACTTGGTGGATTAGCACTTGCGGATCCCGTCGTTGCAAGTAGTACCCTAACGACTACTGCTGTTATTGCAGGCACAATTATTGGATCTCAGGCACCTGATATAGATACAGTATTAAAATTGCGAAATAATGCAGTGTATATTCGACATCATCGTGGTATTACGCATTCAATTCCGGCGGTTATATTATGGCCGTTACTAATTTCGGGCGTACTATGGCTCATCATACCAGAAGCAAACTTATTGCATTTATGGTTATGGACGTTTTTGGCTGTTTTTTTACATGTGTTTGTTGATATTTTTAATTCTTACGGAACTCAAGCTTTGCGACCGTTTTCAAGAAAGTGGGTTGCGCTTGGTGTTATTAATACATTTGACCCGATTATTTTCGGTATCCACATAATCGGTTTGTTGTTTTGGATGTTTGGTGCGAATCCAGTTTCAACATTTCTTATTATGTACGCGATTATATTCGTCTATTACATTTTACGATTTGCTGTTCAAAGCGCAGTTAAAAATTCCGTGAAGCATACGATACCCGATGCGGATGAAATTATTGTCGCTCCTACGATGAAATTTTTCCAATGGCGAGTTGCTGCCATTTCGGAAACTCATCATTATGTCGGACGCGCTTATGGTAGATCTATTTCTATTTATGATAAATTTGAAAAAGTACCATTACCCGAAACTGATCTAGTAAAAGCTGCACTAGAAGATAAAAACGTAAGTGCATTTACTTCGTTCTCGCCAATTTTTAGATGGGAAATTACGAAATTTGAAAAACTATATGAAGTTCGATTAATCGATCTTCGTTATAGAAGTAATGATTACTATCCATTTGTTGCAGTAGCTCATTTAAATGAAGAGCTAGAAATTATCAATTCCTACACAGGCTGGATTTTTAGCGAAGACAAACTTCGAAAAAAACTCGACTTCATGCCAAATTGAAATGCGAAAGCGCTAGGATCTAACATGTCCTAGCGTTTTATTAATGAAAGAAATCGTCTGTTTCTAGTAAGTGCTTGTACTTTTCATTCGTACTCGCAAATTCATGAAGCTGTTCACCGTAACTTTCTATCCATTTTTTAATAACCATTTCCGTTACTGCAGCTCCTTTATATTCGTAACCAGCACGGGCATAAGACGATTCAAAGTCTGACCAAAGCAGTTCTATCCATGTACGTGCTTTTGCTGCCGACAATTGGTCATTTTTTTCGAGCAATTGATAGATTAATGCATCTATTTTTGTTTGCATATTATTTCCCTTCCTTTAATGGCTCTAATAAGGAAATAGGTAACGCTTCTTCATACTTATCGCCACCTAAACGGTATCCCCATGCAAATCTACCTTTTAAGTACTCCACTTGAAAGAATATACCAGGATCACTCGTAATTCTGTACATTTCTCCCGTTTTAATGGAGGAAGGATCTGTTAAGAAGCTTTGAGCCATTGTTGCTTTTCTTTCATATACTGCATATTCATTTACTATTCCGAGCTGTTCTGCTTTTCGCGCTTTCTCTTTTAAATTGGCGATTTCTGCTCTCAGTTCTAGTTCGGTCATGTCACTATATTTTTTTTCACTCATGTTGTTCCAGCTCCTTTTTTTCTATATACAAATCAATATGTTCGGCAGGAAATCCTTTTTGATATAACGCTTGTTTAACACGTCTTCTCAAATCGAAGCCACTATATTTAGAAGCGTATTTTCTCCAAATGCTATCGCCTTGACTTCCGATGATTTCTACCCATTCTTCTTCGTTTTTTTCCAGTTCAAAGGAGGCTATCGCTTGGGAAATAATCGTAAAATTATATCCTTTTCTTTGCAAAGCATCCTGTACTTTTTGTTTTATTTGTCTTGGCGTTTTCGTCTCGTTTTGATTAATGATTTTCTCCGTTAATGTACGTGCAATTGTAAGTTGCTCTTCTTCCGAATATCCGGCCAATACTTCTTCTTGAAGATCCTTTTCAATCCCTTTTTTCTTTAACTCTTGCCTTATAGCCGCCGGACCTTTTTTACTATTTTTCTTTTGCGTAGCTACTAATGCTTTTGTAAAACTTTCATCATTTAAAAAACCATGCTCATACAGTTTGCGGATAGCCTCCAATATGACCGCTTCTCCAAATTCACTTTGTAGAAGCTTTTGTTTTACTTCATGCTCGCTTCGCATGCGATAACTTAAAAAGTGAATTGCTTTATTATAAGCCTTTCTTACTTCATCATCAAAAACCATTTCATCGATTGTAAATGCTTCGATTACTTTTCCTTTTGTCAGTTGATACTTGATCAACACTGCTTCGTCCAAACTAAAAGCGTACTTTTCATCTAAGTATAAATTATACCGTTCATTATTGTTTTTTTGACGACCTATTTTTGTAATAATCGGCATACGTATATCTCTCCATTCATCTTTCTACTATTATAACGTATATATTCATAGGTGATAAATGTTTCGCAGCAAATGGATTTACATTTGAATTTCCTAATTTACCAAAAGCTTTATCCGACATTTATTCGTGAATAAATAAAACGCTCTAGCGCAATCTACTTATAAAGGAGGTTGCGTTTTAATGTGGAAATATCATGTATTTGGAATCGTCATAGCAGCTTTTGTCATTAGTATGGGCTTCTTCTATCAACCATTCGCAGCACAAGCGAAAGAAATTCATTGGGGATTTAAAAAAACAACAAATGAAATCCCTCCTGAAGCTGGAGCAGAGTTAGATGCTATGCTTAAGAAACATGGCGCCGTTTATAAAGGATCTCCAGACGAAAAAATCATTTATTTCACTTTTGATAATGGGTATGAAAACGGCTATACCGAAAGTATTTTAGATACGCTAAAAAAAGAAAATATTAAAGCGACATTCTTTTTAACAGGGCATTATTTAGAAAGCGCTACTCCACTTGTAAAACGGATGATTACAGATGGGCATCAAATCGGAAACCACTCTTATGGACATCCAAACTTAGCAAGACTTTCAAAAGAAGGAGTTCAAAAAGAACTAAAACAGTTCGACCAAAAATTAAGTGAACTAACATCATTAAAAAGAACAACTGTTACTCGACCGCCTGAAGGGACCTTTAATGAGCAAGTGTTAGAAGCTGCAAATGAAATCGGTTATCAGCATATCTTTTGGTCCATTGCTTTTATTGATTGGCATCGAGATCAGAAAAAAGGTGGAAAATACGCCTATGATCAATTAATATCTCAAATTCATCCTGGAGCAATCATCTTAATGCATACAGTTTCTCCAGATAATGCAGAAGGTCTTCCAATGTTCATCGCTGAAGCAAGAAAAATGGGTTATACATTTGGAACACTTGATCAATTAAACATGAATAATCAGGATATTCCATCTTATTTGCAACCATGATATTGTCCTTTATAATAGAAGGAAGATTATAAAGGACGTGAAGCAATGAAAGAACAAGCAGTGATACAAGTAGGACAAGAATTTCCTCTAACGATAAAAAGGCTCGGGATTAATGGAGAAGGTGTCGGATTCTTTAAACGAAATGTTGTTTTTGTAAAAGGTGCGCTTCCAGGCGAAGTAATTACAGCACAAGTTACAGAAACAAAAAACAAATACGCTGAAGCGGTGATCAAGAAAATCCGTCAAGCTTCTCCAGACCGAGTAACACCACCATGTCTGATCTATGACACATGTGGAGGCTGCCAACTACAACATATGACATACGAAAGACAGCTAATCGAAAAAAGAGATCTAGTCATGCAGGCACTTGAACGCTATGTGAAAGATTTAGCTACAGAAATTGAAGTGAAACAAACAATTGGAATGGAAGATCCATGGAACTATCGCAATAAAAGCCAGTTCCAAGTAAGACAGCTCGGCCGTAATGTCATTGCTGGTCTCTATGCAGAAAGCTCCAACAAACTAATTGATATTAATAAATGTATTGTTCAACATCCTGTAACAACGCATATCACAAATGAAATTAAAGGGTTTTTACAAAAACTGAATATCCCTATCTATGACGAAAAAAATCCTCAAGGAATTGTTCGTACAATCGTCGTACGTACTGGTATGAAAACTGGCCAAATCCAAGTGACGCTCGTTACAACAAAAAAGAAAATGCCTCACAAGGAAGATCTTGTTCAACTTATTCGTGCAATCGATCCTAATATTGTGTCCATTAGCCAAAATATTAATGCAGAAAAAACATCACTAGTATTTGGTGAGACAACTTTTAATCTATTTGGGAAAGAAACGATCCATGAAAAACTTGGAGAACTTGCTTTTGACTTGTCTGCGCGTGCCTTCTTCCAGCTGAACCCTGAACAGACCGAGCATTTATATAACGAAATTGAAAAAGCGGCAGCATTAACTGGTAAAGAAACGGTAGTCGACGCTTATTGTGGCGTTGGAACAATCGGACTTTGGCTTGCTAAAAACGCCAAAGAAGTTCGAGGAATGGATATTGTGGAAGAATCTATCCAAGATGCTAAAAGGAATGCAAAACGAAATGGTTTTAGCAATACAAAATATGTACAAGGGACAGCTAAACAATGGCTTGGAAAATGGAAAAATGAAGGCTTCGTTCCAGACGTGCTAACAGTTGATCCACCACGAGCTGGACTCGATGACGAATTACTAAAAACCATTCTAGACATTAAACCTAAACGTTTTGTTTACACATCTTGTAACCCGTCTACGCTTGCAAAAGACTTACAACAATTGACTAAAGTGTATGATGTGAAATACATTCAACCAGTGGATATGTTCCCTCAAACTTCACATGTGGAGGCTGTTACGTTGTTGGAATTGAAGAAATAATACTACCTTAGCATTGGTGAATGGCAGAATGCTCCCCCTTGTTCTACTAGTAAATCTGGTGTGGAATGTTTTTTAGCAAAATACTCATCCTATAGAAAAGGAGATGAGATTAATTATGCTAAAAGCATTTATTGCAGTTGGGATGTTTCTTACAATCAATTCAGTACTATTCTATATCCCAGCTATTGTTCCTGCACTACAAGAAACTCCAGCCTATGCTAAGTGGGGGCAGCTGGCTATAGAAGAGGCACAATCCAAATATCCCAGTGCGAATATTATTGATTACTTGCATGAAGGTAGCGAAACTAAACACGATTCAACCATTGAAAAGTTTAAGCTATGGTTAAAAGATGGTGACCACGAATTCGGCGTTTTTGTGAGAATCGAGTATAGTACTATAACTAAGAAAGTGGTAAATATTGAACTGCAAGAAACTATAAGATAAAATATCTACATCTAAAAAGATCCAATAATATTAAAGGTTAGCCAAGAGATCTGGTTAGCCTTTTTTGTACGTCCTTGGAGCCGAGCTTGCTGTTAAAAAAGGACAAATGAAGGAACTGAAACGTTATAATCTAGGGATAATGCGTCTTAGTGAGATACCGCAATAGCAGTTGATTTTCGCTCCAGGCGGACGCTTTCAGCGGGCACGGCTTCAATCAACAAAATGTGCTAACGAAATAGTGAGTAGTAGCTTCTATATGTTAGGATTAACCAAATAATGTATATTTTCATCATCATAATGGCCTTCTCTAATTCAGTAAATTCCTTGTTTAGAGAATTGATTGCTTTCATACCCAAATCGGTTGCTCATGTGCTAATTTGATTGCTTTCAACTTAGAACTAGTTGCCTCCCATAATCAATTGGTTGCCCTTAGCCATCTACTGGATATTACTTAATGAAATATTTGCTAAAAGTGTATTTTCCTCTGCTAATAAATCTATCAATTTTTAAAGCAATTCGCTAATTAGTAGCAATCTTGTGGATTGGAGCGGAAGGGCGGCGACTCCGGCGGAGGCCAACAGGATGTTGGTCACGAAGGCGTTGCCACACGATGTGGCGCTCTTAGCCTTTGTTCCTTAGTGAGACAGATGAGACTTCACAACGTACGCGTTAGCGGCGGTGAAGGCTCATCGCTCACCCCATGGAAAGCGTCCGCCCTGCAGCGGAAATGCTAGCGGTAATCTCCTTAAGACGCATTTTACCTAATAAGCGCAACTTTTTCTACTGTAAGGTTTGTCCGAGATGGTTGTTTTGCTTTATCAATAGTGAGACACTATGTTACTATATGATCATAATTATAATATTTATAAAAAACCTTATAAGGAATGGTGGCTAAATAATGGCTAGCGAGAACACTCCAAAAGTAACAATTGAAACAATAGTTAATGCACCAGCAGAAAAAGTATGGGAATATTGGACCAAGCCGAATCATTTAACAAAATGGAATAGTGCTTCAGACGATTGGCACACGCCATTTGCAGAAAATGATTTGCGGGCTGGCGGTAAATTTCTTTCGAGAATGGAAGCGAAAGACGGAAGTTTTGGTTTTGATTTTGGTGGTGTATATGATGAAGTAAAATTACATGAATTCATCTCTTACACATTAGGTGACGGAAGAAAAGTGGAAACAACTTTTCTCAATCAAGAAAATGACACGAAGATCATACAAGTATTTGATCCAGAAACGGAAAATCCTATCGAAATGCAGCAACAAGGTTGGCAAGCAATTTTAAATAATTTTAAAAAATATGCAGAGCAACAATAATAATAAGAGCAGTCAAGACTTTCAACGTCTTGACTGCTCTTTTTCAATAATCCATGAGACTTAGCTTTTAATAAATCCACAAATTTAAAAGAATTTAAGTTTTTTTATATAAAAAGTGTAAAGACTATATAAAAAGCATTTGAGGAGGAGATTTTTTGAAGGCTGTAACATACCAAGGAGTTAAAGATATTGAGGTAAAAGAAGTGACAGACGCAAAACTTGAGAAAAATGATGACATTATCGTTAGAATTACGACAACGGCAATTTGTGGTTCTGATCTTCATATTTATAGAGGTTCCATTCCTACTCGAAAAGATTTTGTCATTGGTCATGAGCCAATGGGTATCGTAGAAGAGGTTGGACCTAATGTAACAAAGGTGAAAAAAGGAGATCGCGTCGTTATTCCGTTTAACGTATCTTGCGGGGAATGTTTTTACTGTCAAAATGATTTGGAGAGTCAGTGTGACAATTCAAATGATAATCCAGCGGTAGATTCAGGAGGTTATCTTGGTTATACGGAACGGTACGGCAACTACCCAGGTGGACAAGCCGAATTTTTACGAGTTCCATATGGAAACTTCATGCCTTTTGTTATTCCCGAAACTTGTGAATTAGAAGATGAGTCATTGTTATTTATATCAGACGTTCTTCCTACTGCCTATTGGAGTGTGGAAAATTCAGGTGTGAAATCTGGCGATACAGTGGCAGTACTTGGGTCAGGTCCAATCGGATTGATGGTTCAAAAATTTGCCTGGATGAAAGGTGCAAAGCGAGTGATTGCTGTAGATCATCTCCCTTATCGTCTCCAACACGCTGTTAATATGAATAAAGTAGAAGCATTTAATTTTGAAGATTTCGATGATATAGGAGGTCATATTAAAGAAATCACAAATGGTGGTGTAGATGTGGTCATCGATTGCGTAGGAATGGATGGCAAGCTGAATATCATGGAAAAAGTGGAACAAAAGTTGAAGCTTCAAGGCGGGACATTGAGTGCCATTGAAATCGGCTTAAACGCGGTTAGAAAGTTTGGAACAATTCAGTTGACTGGTGTTTACGGTGCACTTTATAATATGTTCCCGCTTGGAAATATTTTCGAACGGAATGTTACGCTCAAAATGGGACAGGCTCCAGTCATACACTATATGCCTATGTTATATGACATGATTAATAAAGGAGAATTTGATCCAAGAGAAATTATTACGCATAGCGTTCCTTTGGATAAAGCAAGCGATGCTTATCGAATTTTCCATGACCATGAGGAAGAAAGTATTAAGTTCATCTTAAAACCGTAACAAGAACTCTTTACCTAAAAACAAGAAAAACGTTGGATACCAGATTTTTAATTAGTTAATAATCACAGTTGAATCTGGCATTCAACGTCCACTTCATTTATAATTATTTACTCGTGCAGTGTTACTAAACAATCCAATTATTAATGTTAATCCCGCTACTATTGCCGGAATTCCATAAGTAGTTATTTTCATCAACCAAGATGGAAAAGGCACTGAATAATTATTAGAGTCTTGTGCTATGTTTTGTACGAATGTAATGGCAATCGGAAGATAAATAGAAATAATTAATAACGGTATAGTCACACAAACGATTAACGACCAGTTCCATTTAACTGACCATTTTTTTATAAAAAGTAAAGAAAGATAAATCCCTAATACAAAATTAGCAATAAATTGAAACCAAATAATAGGGAGCATTTGGAATGTAGTTGCCACATGATTTTTCACCTTAAGCTCCAGCTTGTAACTAATAATCAATAAAACAATTAACCCGACAGTCCATAATAATTTCCAAACATACGGAGACCAATTTTTACGCACTATACATCCTCCTTTCCCTATAATTTCCTTACAATTATCATATACATATTTGAATACATTTGCACCCCGATCTAATTTAATTTTCGGAATACTACAAAAAACACTACAAATCCATATCTCCTTTTAAGAGTAACGAATCTGTAGCGCTTTTATATTTAATACAATGTACTTTCATCAAGCTTTGTATTCTTTTGCGGATTAGCAAAAAAGATGATACACGCTAACGTTCCAAGGAGAAGCGCAACTAAGACTAAAAAGCTAACTCCCTCAAATAATTGGATAAAAAGACCTCCCAAAAATGGACCAGAAAGGCTTCCAATACTAAAAGAAATTCCACACATCAAATTACCGGTTGGGAGAAGTGCCTTTGGTGTTAAATCAGCCATATAAGAAATTCCAAGTGAAAATGTGGATCCAACAAACATACCTGCAATGAAAAATAGTGTACCTATCGTTAACAAGGAAGTTTCGAAAAAGCTTGCTATTCCAAAAGTTAATGCCCCTAGACCTATCATGATGATCAGCACTTTTCGTCTTCCTATTTTGTCGCTTAATACACCAAGCGGTAATTGCGAGACAACCCCTCCTATTGAAAAGGCTGCCAATATGTATGATAAGCTAGTTACTTCTATAGAATTACGAAGTGCATACACCGGGTAAATGGCATTAAGCGATGATTCTAAAAAACCATAGCTAAATGGCGGTATAAATGCAACCCATGCAACTGCAAAAGCTGCTCCAAAACGCTTCCATGTCCCTTCTCCATGAGCAGGAGTACCATTAAGAATCTCTGGTTTTTCATTTTTCACGAAGAAAATCAGTACCCAAGCACCTAAACAAAGAATGCTAGAAATAATAAACGGCAGTCCTTCGAATATTTCTACTAGTTGAACAAACAAAGGACCAACAGCGAAACCCACCCCAAAAGAAAGTCCATAAATAGCGATATTTCGTCCTAGTCGATGCTGAGGCGAAAAGCTCGTAATCCAAGTTTGGGTAGAAAAGTGAAGTGCATTATCACCAATTCCTATAAATAATCTCAAAACAAACCAAAAAGCCACACTTTTCCATAAAGGAAAAAGTAACAAGGAAACAATGACGATTAATCCACCTACGATAATAATCGGCTTATACCCAAATTTACGCAGTGGCGGTTCTATAAAGGGAGAAATCAATAGCGTCCCAATATAAAGACCTGTTGCACTTAACCCATTTATCATTGGGCTTACTCCATCCTGCTCAAATATAACAGATATAAGTGGCAATAACATTCCTTGTGAAAATCCTGATATAGATACAATTGCCACGAGTATCCAAAACCTTTTTCTTTCAATTGCTGTAAATTGCTGCATACACTACCTCTTTAATATATTTAAAATTATTCTAATGAGTAGTGTATCAGACAACGGACGTACTTCCTATTAAAAATTTGTAAAGGTTCACTTCATTTACCCGACCATTTAATTTTTTCGTTCAACTATAGTGTGTGTATTCTTACAATTAATACATATATTCATCAATCATCACTTGAATTCCATTTTTAAACCAACAACAAAAGGCTCAGTCGATATCTGCATAAGATCTGACTGAGCCTTTTACATATAACTAATATCCTCTTGAGTCTTCATAATTGCATTTGCGGCGTTGCCGGTGAAATGTCTAAATCCCCTCCTTCTACTGAATGAATGGTTTCGACTATTCACTACGCCCTCCCTTCTATGTATGGGTTGTAAAGATCATATCATATAAATTAAATAATGTAAATATTCAAAATTAATAATTTACAAAGATAACACCTTCGAACTATCTTTTCTCTTCGTTTTGTTTTATTCTTATCATATAAAGTGAGGTGTTATTCTGTGGGTAACCAAATTTCAAATCCAGAACAACAAGTATCTTATTTAAAAGATCGACTACAAATGTTTTTAGAAGTATTAGACACTATTGAACCCGAATCAACTGACCTAGAAGATATCGATCGTCTAATTCAAATGATGGATGATTTAGAGTTGAAAATGGAGCAGTTTAAAAATACACGATTTGAGTAATTCGAAAGAAGTTTGGAAAGCACTTTTTCCAAGCTTCTTTTTTTATCGTTTAGGAAACTATAAAAATTTAGAACTCTGGATAACTTTTTTAAGTAACATAAGATATTTTATTTTTTATATTGAACGCAATATAGGGATACTGCGCACTAAAAAGCTCGATTAAGTGTCCACTATGATTTCCGCTGCAGGCGGACGCTTTCCGTGGGGTGAGCGATAATCCATCACCGTAGCTACGCGTCCGTTGTGATGGATTATCTGTCTCACTCATCCCACTGGAGTCGCCACCTTGCGCTGCAATCAATAGAAATTTCTTACTAAATTGGCGTCTGCAGTTATCAGAGATTTAAAATTAGCAAGTCCACTACGTAATATTTATTAACCCTAATTAGAAGATGCTGGCTCAAAATTAGTGCCTAGGATAAGTACTTCATTCAACTATTTATTTGAACAATACCTTCTATTCATCGCCGTCTCACCCCAAGTAAACCTGGTAATTTAAGAACTGGTTGCTTCCACCAGCAATTTAGTTGCTCTCGTTCAAATTTAGTTGCTTTCCGTATAGAACTGGTTACTTTCAATAACTGATTGATTGCTCTTAGCTATTTACTGGATACTTACACATCGAAAATACTACACCGTATAGGACAAGTGCGCAACAGAAGCTTTAGATACGGTTTTGATCAATTGATTTGTTACTTACAGTATTAATTTGATTGCTCTTGATGACTGGTTTGTTGCTCTTCCCCATTTACTGGATTAAACAATAAAAAACAAACACAATAATTTTTTTGATATATTGCCGCACTCAATTGATGGAAAAAGAATAGTAGAACGCTTAATGCCAGCAGATGTCGTTTTTATAATTACAAATAATGTATAGAAAGCAGTAGTTTGCCGTCGTCTCACTCGAAGTAAACCTTTTATTTTGAGAATTGATTGCTTTCGATAACTAATTGGTTGCTCTCAAATAGAATTGATTGCTTACCGAATAGTATGGTTGCTTTCAAAGACCCGTTTGTTGCTCTTCGCCATTTACTGGATTCATATATTGTAAAACTACATAATTTTGGAATTCAAAGTGGTGTTTCTTTTGAAAAATTTGGAAATGTGTTAAGCTCGAATGCTGATTAGTGAGCAAGTTCCATTGATTGAAGCGGAAGTGCGGCGACTCCGGCGGGATGAGTGAGACAGATGAAACTTCACAACGCACGCGTAGCGTCGGTGAAGGTTCATCGCTCACCCCGCGGAAAGCGTCCGCCCTGCAGCGGAAATCCTAGGGGATACTTCCTTACGACGCAGTAACCCTATTATGTGCGACATTCCATTCATCGTTTCCATTTGCCATATTAGGGTAGAGACGGGCGCTTGCGCTTTTGTTCTTGTAAAGGGTGAATATACCGATTACCACTCATTTGTTCGGACGCACGTTCTATAAGATAGTGTCCAAGTGAACAACCCTTTTTTTCATAGAAATATAATAGTATACTAAAAGTGTTTAGAACATTCATACATAAAAGGAGCGTTTACAACATGCAACTGGAGCAATTAGAAAAAAGTATTTATGATTTAATTACTGAAACCTCTACAAATCTACCAAAAGACGTACGACGCGCTATAAAAAAAGCAAAAGCAGCAGAAAATGCCGGTACAAGAGCAGCAATGAGCCTTGATACCATTACGAATAATATTCAAATGGCAGATGACAATGTTTCACCGATTTGCCAAGATACTGGATTACCAACATTCAAAATTAAAACACCAATTGGCGTAAACCAATTAGAAATTAAAGCAGCGATTAAACGTGCGATTGTAAGCGCTACAAAGGATGCAAAGCTTCGTCCTAACTCTGTAAATTCACTAACTGGAGTAAATAGTGGAGACAACCTTGGAGAAGGTGTCCCTGTTATCAAATTTGAACAATGGGAAGAAGATTATATTGAAATGAAGCTCATCTTAAAAGGTGGCGGCTGTGAAAACAAAAATATCCAATATAGCTTACCGACTGAGTTAGAAGGGTTAGGTCGTGCGGGGCGAGATTTAGATGGAATTCGTAAATGTATTTTACATTCAGTTTATCAAGCGCAAGGACAAGGTTGTTCTGCAGGCTTTATCGGAGTTGGCATTGGTGGAGATCGTTCTTCTGGATACGATCTTGCAAAAGAACAGTTATTCCGTCATGTCGAAGATACGAATCCAAACCCAGATCTTGCAAGTTTAGAAGCGTATATTGTAGAAAAAGCAAATACATTAGGTATCGGAACAATGGGATTCGGTGGAGAGGCAACTTTGCTAGGTTGTAAAATTGGTGTCATGCACCGTATTCCGGCAAGTTTCTATGTATCTGTTGCGTACAACTGTTGGGCATATCGTCGTATGGCGATTAATATCCATCCTACAACAGGGGAAATTATCGAATGGCAATACCAAGACGGGGAAAAAATTGAATTTAAAGAAGAAACAACAGAAGAAGCACCTAAAAAAGTGGTGGAACTTCAAGCTCCTATTACAGAAGAACAAATCCGTTCACTTCAAGTTGGAGACGTTGTATCTATTACTGGTCGTATGTATACTGGCCGCGATGCAATTCACCATCATTTAATGAGCAATGATGCACCAGTTGATTTAGATGGGCAAATTATTTATCACTGTGGTCCAGTTATGCAAAAAGATGAAGAAGGTAACTGGCATGTACGTGCGGCTGGTCCAACGACTTCTATTCGTGAAGAGCCATACCAAGGAGATATAATGAAAAAGTTCGGTATCCGTGCGGTTATTGGTAAAGGAGGTATGGGGCCGAAAACACTTGCTGCATTAGGAGAACATGGTGGGGTTTACTTGAACGCAATTGGTGGAGCAGCGCAATATTACGCTGACTGTATTAAAGATGTTGAAGGCGTCGATTTAATGGAATTCGGTATTCCAGAAGCAATGTGGCATTTGCGTGTTGAGAACTTCACTGCTGTTGTAACGATGGACTCACATGGAAACAGCCTCCATGCAGATGTAGATAAATCTTCGTTAGAAAAATTAGCGAACTATAAAGAGCGTGTTTATAATTAATCTAATTAATTGACGTATGCCTCTCCGCAGTTTATAATAATTATAAATTAGTAATGAATATAAAATGGATTTCTACCTAGAAATCCATTTTTGCTATTTTATAGCTGGAATAAGAGTGAAAATCATTATCAAGGAGGGTGTTATATGTCAACAGTTCAAGAGGTTTTTCCAAGGAAATCTTTTATTCAAACAATACTGCCACATGCTGAGTTGGTAGCTGCACTGTTTTCGGGAATACTTATTTTAATTGCCTGGTTAGTTGGAAATGAAACATCTATCTTCTTTTATGTATTGGCATTTATTATTGGTGGATTTGCCAAGGCAAAAGAAGGTATTGAAGCAACGATAGAAGATAGAGAACTAAACGTCGAAATGTTGATGATTTTAGCTGCTATTGGTTCCGCCATCATTGGATACTGGACCGAGGGTGCTATTTTAATATTCATTTTCGCCCTTAGTGGAGCTTTAGAAACTTATACGATGAATAAAAGCAATAAAGAAATCTCCTCGTTAATGGAGCTTCAACCAGAAGAAGCTTTGATATTAAACAGTGACGGCACGACGACTCGCGTTTCTATTAGTGAGCTTAAATTAGGAGATCAACTAGTCGTAAAACCCGGAGAACGAGTTCCTGCTGACGGAATAGTTGTGAGTGGAGCAACATCCATTGACGAGGCGGCAATTAGTGGCGAATCGATTCCTGTATCAAAGCAAGCAAACGATGAATTATTTGCCGGTACTGTTAATATGAGTGGCGCCATTACAATGGAAATGACTAAAGAAAACGCGGATACGCTCTTTCAAAGAATTATTCAATTAGTTCAGTCTGCACAGGATGAGAAATCTCCTGCACAGCAATTTATCGAAAAGTTCGAAGGTACGTACGTTAAAGTTGTACTTATAGTTGTAGGTTTAATGCTCTTTCTTCCTCATTTTTTGTTGGAGTGGGATTGGAACACTACTTTCTATCGTGCAATGGTTTTATTAGTAGTGGCATCGCCTTGTGCACTTGTTGCATCTATTATGCCAGCAACACTTGCGGCTATTTCAAATGGAGCAAAAAGTGGTATTTTGTTTAAAGGTGGAGTTCACGTAGAAAATGTTAGCGAGATGAAAGCTATTGCACTTGATAAAACAGGTACTTTAACACAAGGAAAACCAGTCGTAACCGATTTCTTTGTGCGAGAAGATTTAGATTTTCACGCTACACTGACTACCTTAGCAACGATAGAAGCACAGTCGAATCATCCTTTAGCGCAAGCTATCACTGCCTATGCAAAATCGAACGGAATTGGCCAGCTCCCTCATCTTCCTATTGAAGATAAACCAGGATTTGGCTTGCAAGCAACCTTAAATGGCCAAACGATTATCGTCGGTAAACCTGACTTTGTAAATAAACAAGACGCACTTGCATTCCATCATGGCATTGCAGAAACATTAGCAGGAGAAGGAAAAACGGTTATCTTTATGCGCGATGAAAAAGGAATTGCCGCAGCGGCCGCATTAAAAGATACCGTCCGCGAGGAAGCAAAAAAAGCGATAAAACTTCTCCATTCATTGGGTATTAAAACTGTTATGCTCACAGGAGATAACGAAACAACTGCAAGCGTAATTGCGAAAGAAGCTGGTATCGATCAGTATTTTGCAGAATGTCTCCCCGAAACAAAGGTAGAACATATGAAGACATTATTGAAAGAGTATAAATTTGTAGGAATGGTTGGAGACGGCATTAATGATGCCCCTGCTCTTGCAACGGCAACTACAGGCTTTGCAATGGGAGAAGGAACAGATGTAGCGCTTGAAACAGCCGATGTTGTTCTCATGAAAAACGATTTATCGAAAATTGCATATGCGGTGAAAATGTCTCGAAAAATGCAACGCATCGTTAAACAAAATATTGTATTTTCTATTTCCGTAATAGCGGTTTTAATCATTTCTAATTTCTTGCAAGCAGTAGATTTACCTTTAGGAGTTATTGGACACGAAGGAAGCACAATTTTAGTAATTTTAAATGGTTTAAGAATGTTAAATCGCAATGGTTAAAGTTAAAAGCAGAAGGATTATTTTCCTTCTGCTTTTTCTATTGCTATTTTACGTTCCTGCGTAACTGCATTTATTTGACCACCTATTAATAGTACGATACCTGAGATGTATAACCATAACATAAGTACGATTATCCCTCCTATACTCCCATAAGTGGAAGAATAGTTTCCGAAATTACTAACATAGTAAGAAAAACCTAGAGATACGATAATCCAACCTACTGTTCCAAATGCTGCTCCTGGTAATGCGCTACGTAAAAATAGTTTTTGATTTGGTACAATCCAATATAATGCAGTTAATACAATTAGCATAATAAGAGGAGTAATCGTCCATCTTAAATTATTCCATAGTTTAATAAATCCTTCTTCAAATCCAAAATAAGAAAATAAGATGGAGCCAATCTGTTGTCCAAATACAGGTAAAATAAGTGCTATTACAAACAAAATAATCATAAGTAATGTGAAGATAACCGACATTCCCCGTACGATAAAAAATGGACGAGTTTCATCGAGGTTATACGACCTATTTAATGATTTGACAATTGCATTCATACCATTGGAAGCTGACCAAATAGTACCGATAATCCCGAAAGATAGCAACCCACCGTTTCGAGTTATTAAAATGTCTGAAATAGTTCCTTCGATAAGAATATATACATCATCTGGCGCATAATTTTCTAGAAAGCGGAATACTTGTGCTTCATCGAAATTTAAATAAGGTAATAATGTAACAATAAAAATAAGTAAAGGGAATAATGATAGTAAAAAAAAGTACGCAAGTTGAGCAGCAAGTCCTGCTATATCCGTTTTTTGAATATGTAAGATTAAATGTTTAAAGTAACCTTGCCATGTCGTTAAATCTTGGTGCTTTTCAATCTTTTTCTCTTTCTTTTTAATATGAAGAAACTTTAACTTACTAAACCAATTAGTGGAGGATGAAGCATGCTTTTCTGTTATATGTTCTTGTTTCTGTTTATGATTCACTTCATCCTCTCCTTTATGTTCATTATTGTTTGACTATATGCTCATCTGATTCCGGAACGACAATTGATTTGTATTCCTCTTTGGATTGTGCAAATGCTTCTTTCGTATCATTTACAAGCGATTTGACTTGAGGAGTGATTTCTTTTACTTCATTTACTTTTTGCGATATGTAAGTCGCATCAGAATTAATCTGCTCATAAAATGATTTCCATTTCGTAAATTGATCTTCAATAGTCGTTTTTAATTCTTGTCTATTTGTACTGTAATATTTTATTTGACGTCCAATACTTTTCGATTTTTGAACAACTGCATTTCTTGTGTTATTATCTAACATGGTTAATGCACCACCAATTAGAGCACCACATACTACACCTTTAACAAATTTACTTTCACCCATCTAATAACCTCCGTGTATATCTTTATAAATTAATTATACCCCCGACTTAGAGGAATAAAACAAAGTATTTTTTATTTAGATTTTAAAATTATCTTGACTACGCATCTGGATTTATTGAATATTATTAATAAGGAGAAAACGCTACGAAGCATATTTAGTATTTGACAATAGATACGCTGCGTGAAATGATTAGATTCTAATGTATGAAAGGTAGGTACTAAGAATGAATTTATCAGAACCATCTGTTGAAAATGTTACGTTTATGATTGAGACAATAAAAGAAAAACTTCGCATGGTAAACGTAGATGCAATGAAATCAGAAGATTTTAATGCATCCCAATATGAAGATTTGGTCTATTTGTATGAAATGGTGAAAAAGAGAGATTCCTTTAGTCCGAGTGAAATGCAAGCAATTGCGTCTGAACTAGGAAGTTTACGAAAATAAAAAATCCTTCCCAATATAACGTTGGGAAGGATTCTTTTTATTTGTAACCGGATAGGATTTTTTTACGACCAGTCAATTATTTATTCAATTCAACCGCAATTTGAGCTCCAACTTTTGCATTGTTATACACAAGCTCAATGTTAGATTCTAATGATTTACCTTCTGTTAACTCTTTTACTTTTCCAAGTAAGAAAGGTGTCACGTCTTTTCCTTTAATGCCATTTTCATCTGCTTCTTTTAAAGCTGTATGAATGATGTCATTGATATAAGCTTCGTCTAAAGAAAACTCTGTTGGAATTGGGTTTGCAATAATTGCTCCCCCGTTTAATCCTAGTTCCCATTTCACTTTAAGCATATCAGCCACTTCTTTAGGCTCGTCTAAACGGAAGTTAGCAGCAAATGGGCTTGTTGCTGTATAGAACGCAGGGAATGCATCAGTTCCATAACCAACTACTGGCACGCCTTTTGTTTCTAAATATTCTAAAGTTAAACCGATATCCAAGATAGATTTTGCACCAGCACATACAACTGCTACATTTGTAGAAGCTAGTTCTTCTAGATCAGCTGAAATATCCATAGTTGTTTCAGCACCTCTATGCACGCCACCAATACCGCCAGTTACGAACATTTTAATACCTGCAAGTTCTGCACAAATCATCGTTGTTGCTACTGTTGTAGCGCCAATTTCTTTAGAAGCAACTACATATGCAAGGTCTCTTCTAGATGTTTTTCTTACATTTTTGCTTGTAGCAAGCGTTTCAAGATCTTCATTTGAAAGACCGATTTTAATCTCGCCATCCATGATCGCAATTGTTGCTGGAACCGCTCCGTTATCACGAATAATTTGTTCTACTTTTTTAGCCATTTCTACGTTTTGTGGATACGGCATACCATGTGAAATGATTGTTGATTCTAAAGCTACGATTGGTTGTCCTGCTGCCATTCCTTGTTCTACTTCTTGTGAGTATGTTAAATATTGTTTCATAATTTATATTCCTCCAATTCATTATTCAAACCAATTTTTGATAGTTCTGTCCGAACCGTCTCAGGGGACTGCAATGTTTTATTCGCATTAATCATTCCCGTTTGTACTGCTTCACTTATTTCGACGCCTTCTAGCCAAGCATGTAATGTTCCCGATACAAATGCGTCTCCTGCTCCAGTTACATCTACTATGTTGTCTGCCTGTATGGCTGGTGCTATCGTTGTTTCTATCTGTTGACCTGCGTATACGACACCTTTACTACCACCAGTTACAATTACTTGTTTTATTCCTTTTGCTACAAATAAATCTGCAGCTTTTTTCCAAGATGAATCGTCTTCTATTGTCATTTGAAAATATGTTTCCGCTTCATCTTTGTTCGTTATCAACCACTCAATTCCTTCTAAAGAATCTGGCATTCTGTTCATCTTTGGAGAAGATACCGGAATAATCGCGAGTGGCACTTTATGCCCAACTGAAATAGTTTGTACATATTCAATGACGTCTTTTGGACAATTCATATCAATGATTAGCAGTTGAGCATTTGTTAAATGTGTTTCTTGTTTCTTTAAATATTCTACCGAAAATTGTTCATAAATATCCATGTTTGCTAATGCAAATAACATTTCTCCATTCGTGTCTAATATAGCGGAGTATGTTCCTGTCTGATAATTCGATAATTTTTCAACCGAAAATAAATTCATCCATGGACTGGAAGCTTTTTCAATAGACTCATATTCCATATCATTCCCGACTACCGTAAGCATCCGCACAGTATGACCTAATCTTCCTAAGTTTTCTGCAATATTCCTTGCTACGCCTCCAATGCTTTGTAAGCTTGTCGTGGGATTGGATGTGCCCATTTGTAAGTTGCTTTTTACTATATACTTTCGATCGACATTGGCGCCACCGATACAAATAATCTCTTTGTTTTCAGGTAAAATATACGCTCTTCCAGTTATCTTGCCGACTTTAATAAGCCCCGAAATAATATTAGCAACGGCCGGTCTAGACATTTGTAATTCATTTGCAATCTCTTGTTGAGAAGCGTAAGGATTCTTGCTAAGATAGCTCAAAATTTTAACTTCTTTCGATTCCACTTATTTTCCTCCTTCCTCATCAGAATGAACTTTTGTTTCTATTATAAACTTTTGTTAGAAAAAGTCAAAAAAAAAACCTGACAACAAAATTTGTTGTCAGTTAGTAGTATTACTGTGGAGAGTCATTTAATGTACCATCTTCTAACACACGTGGTTGGATAAGTACTTCTACTCTTCTATTTTGTGCACGACCTTCCCGAGTGTCGTTAGAGGCTACAGGTTTGAACTCTCCATAACCTTTCGCACTAAAATAAAGAGGGTCAATCGTATTGTTATTTACTAAAATTTTTAAAAAGTTAACAGAACGCATAACGCTTAGTTCCCAGTTAGATGAAAACTTATTACTTGATATAGGAATATCATCTGTATGTCCAGTTATAACAACATTTCTAGGAGGGTCAAATACGAGAAGTTCCGCTATATCTTGTGCTATTTGTCGATACTCTGGCTTCACTTCTGCTTGTCCCATCTCAAATAATATACTATCCCGGATTGTAACGAGCAATCCTTCATTCGTTAATTGAGTAGCAAATTGTTTTTCTAACGCATTTACTGCAATATATTCATCTACACTATTTTGAATTTCCGCCAATGCTTGCTGGTCTTCTATATATGCAGAAGTTTCGTCTGATTCATTTGTCTTATTCGGTGTCACTGGTACATCTAAAGGAGATGGATTTTCCATTAGACCTACCCCACCATCAAAAATTTGGGTAAATACTTGAGACATCTGTTCAAGCTTCTTTTGATCAACAGTGCTCATAGAAAAAAGCACGATGAAAAGCGCCAATAATAACGTGAGAATGTCTGCATACGGAATAAGCCAAGATTCATCCACATGATCTTCCTCTTTTGTTCTTTTACGCTTCTTTGCCAAGGCCATCCTCCCCGCTTTCGCCTAAAATTTTCTTGCGGTCCGACATCGACAAATAAGAAGCTAATTTCTGTTCAATAACACGTGGAGAATCTCCTTCCAATACTGAAAGAATTCCTTCTAGCATCATCGTTTTTTGGCGAACTTCTTGTTTGGACTTCCGCTTTAATTTATTTGCAAATGGATGCCAAATTACATAACCTGTGAAAATTCCCAACAGCGTAGCTACGAATGCCGCTGAAATGGCATGACCTAGTTTATCAATATCACTCATATCTTTTAAAGCAGCGATTAGCCCAATAACTGCTCCAAGCACTCCAAGTGTCGGTGCATATGTACCCGCTTGTGAGAAGATAGCAGACCCTCCTGCATGGCGATCCTCTAAAGCATCAATTTCTTCAGTTAGTACATCTCGGATATAATCCGCATTTTGACCATCAATGGCCAATGTTAATCCATTCTTTAGAAAAGCATCCGTTACATCATTAGATTTACTTTCTAAAGCAAGTAAACCCTCTCTACGGGCTAAATCAGCCCAGCTAGAGAACATCTTTATTATTTCTGCATCTGATTCTAGTTTATTATCCCTAAAGAGTACTCCAAAAAGTTTAGGAACTCGTTTTAACTCACTCATCGGAAATGCAATAACAACAGCGGCTACAGTTCCAAAAATAATAATGAAAATAGCAGCTGGATTTAATAGTGCGTCCGGTGTAACTCCTTTAAAAAACATCCCTACTAATAAGGAAACTATAGCAATAATAAGACCAACAACCGTAGATATATCCAAATTCGTAACCTCCACATTCTATTTCTGTACTTTATTTCGGCAGTATTAATTAAATTTGAATATAAAAATTTCCATTCAATAAGATAAATCAGTAATATTGAACAAATTTCTACTTTTTTATGCCAATGAATATTGTCATATCATTCGAAAAACTGATAATATGAAAGTAAGTATAGAAAGGGAGTATGAATATGTCATCATTTAATACTAAATTAGAAAAATATGCTGCATTAGCAATAGAAGTTGGGGTAAACATTCAACCTGGACAAAAGTTATACATCGCAGCTTCCATCGATAGCGTAGAACTAGTCCGTTTAATCACGAAAAAAGCTTATGAAATTGGTGCAGAGCAAGTACTTGTAGACTTTTCTGATGATGAGATTACACGTTTACGTTATGATTTAGCTCCAAAAGATTCTTTTGACAATTTCCCATCATGGAAAGTACAAGAACGGGAACTTTTGGCAGAAGAAGGCGCTGCATTTATGAGCATTGTGAGCCAAAGTCCTGATCTATTAAAAGGAGTAGACACAGCTAAAATTGCTGCATTCCAAAAAGCTGCCGGGCAAGCTTTAAGTAAATACCGTCAATATGTACAATCGGATAAAATCAGTTGGACAGTAATCGCATCTCCTTCTAAAGATTGGGCAAGCAAAGTTTTCCCAGAATTAGCAGAAGAGGAACAAGTACCAGCATTATGGGAGGCTATTTTCAAAGCGGTTCGTGCAGATTTAGAAGATCCAGTCGCAGCTTGGAAAGAGCATGATTCTCTTTTACACACGAAAGTAGATTATTTAAATAATAAAAACTATAAAAAACTACATTATACGGCACCTGGAACAGATTTAGTAATCGAACTTCCAAAAGGACATTTATGGTGTGGAGCTAGTAGTGTAAACGAAAAAGGCGAAGATTTCATGGCAAATATGCCAACAGAAGAAGTATTTACAGTTCCTTTAAAAACAGGTGTTGAGGGATATGTAGCGAGTAGCAAGCCGCTGAGCTATGGTGGAAATATTATTGACAATTTCACGGTCACTTTTGAAAAAGGTCGTATCGTAAAAGTAGAAGCGGAACAAGGTCAAGAAGTGCTAGAAAATCTTGTTGCTACAGACGAAGGTTCTCACTATTTAGGGGAAGTCGCGCTCGTACCGCATGATTCACCGATTTCAAATTCGAATCTGTTATTTTATAACACATTGTTCGATGAGAACGCTTCTAACCACTTGGCAATCGGAAGTGCATATGCTTTCTGTCTAGAAGGTGGAAAGAAAATGAGTCGTAAAGAGCTTGCAGAAAATGGATTGAATGAAAGTATTACACATGTAGATTTTATGATTGGTTCAGACAAAATGAATATAGATGGCATTAAAGAAGATGGATCTATAGAACCTATTTTCCGTAATGGCAACTGGGCATTCTAAAACTGTTTACTTGAAGTCTTAGTTTCTAAATGTTTCTTCTTACTATTTTACTAAAAATAAGTTATAATGATAGTATCATAACTAGTGAGGTGTTTAATAATGGGCTTATTCACAGTTACAGTTCTTGGTTTTGTAGTATGTATAGGAATTTCAGGATATACTATTCTACATTACTTCGCTAAAGGTATGAACTCACATGATTCAATCCAAGTAGATCCGAAACCTTCTAAATAATCCAAACAACCGCATTTTATGCGGTTGTTTTTTTGTGGCTTAGAAAATTATAAGATTAATGTTTTGTGCAAAACTATTCCTATACAACTATGGTAGGTTACTTTTTAGGAATACTGCGTCGTAACAAATAGCCACTGAGCCGGCGCGCTACGGCAAACGTATCAACTTTATTTATACGAAGAATATTATCTCATTAATAGTGTGCATCTATTACACCTCGTTAAAATAAGGCATAATGCAATATTAGTAATCGTTGTCTCACATGAAGTAACCCTTTACTTTGAGAAATCGTTGCTTTCTAAATAGGTTTAGTTGCTTTCCATGGCCCGCACGTTGCTCTTATCCATTTTCTCGATTTACTTATTTGAAAACTTCATAATATTAGGAGTGGTGGGCCTTATACATAAGACGTTCCGTTATGTTTAGATGCTGACTAGTTAGCTTGATCCATTGGATTGTAGCGAAAGGGCGGCGACTCCTGCCGGATGAGTGAGAAGATGAGCCTTCACAGCGTACGCGCAAGCGTCGGTGAAGGCTCATCGCTCACCCGGCGGAAAGCGTCCGCCCTGCAGCGGAAGTCCCATCGGTAACTTCCTTACAACACAGTATTCCTATATTGCGCAAACAAACTTTGATAAATTAGATGTCATTACGTCTCTTTTTCCTTTCATTTCTGTAACAATTTCATTTCAAACTCATGACAATATAGTACTATATTGTCATTTTATCAATTCTACCTAATCATAAATGATCATTTATTCTTGAAACATACGTAAACTTCCAACATATAACATATGGCAAACCTCTATTTATCTATTATACTTACATAGAAGTTAGAATTGGCGCTTACACTTCTATTGTACGATTGGATTGGAGGAACAAATATGTTTTCAAACGCACATATTGGAATAGATTTAGGAACAGCAAACACATTAGTATATACAAAAAATAAAGGCTTACTTATAGATGAACCTACTGTTGTGGCAGTTAATACAAAAACAAAAGAAATAGTAGCTTTCGGTGAAGAAGCAAAGAAAATGATTGGTAAAACACCAATATCAATTGAGGTAATACGTCCACTAAAAGATGGGGTCATTGCAGATTTTGATATTACGACTCAATTATTGAAATTAATTATGCAAAAGGCCAGTAAAAAACTAGGTACTGCACTCAGAAAACCGACTGTCATTGTTTGTACCCCTTCTGGTGCAACTTCAGTGGAGCGTCGAGCTATCCAAGATGCCGTTCGACAAAGCGGTGCAAAAGAAGTACAACTGATGGAAGAACCTGTAGCAGCAGCTATCGGAGCCGGTCTTCCTGTTAATGAACCTGTTGCCAGTATGATTGTCGATATCGGTGGAGGTACGACGGAAGTTGGTATTATATCGTTTGGTGGTGTAGTTGCTTCTAACACGGTAAAATCTGCGGGTGATCGAATGGATGAAGCTATCATCCATTTTATTCGAAAAGAATATAATGTCATTATTGGAGAACCAACTGCTGAAAATATAAAGAAAACAATTGGTCATGCATTAGTTCCACATACTGTAGAACAGATGGATGTGCGCGGAAGAGATGTTGTAACCGGTTTGCCTAAAACTATTCATCTTTCTTCTACTCAAATTCAAGGAGTTTTGAAAGAATCACTTGAAATTATTTTAGAAGCAGTCCGAGCAACGCTAGAAATATGCCCTCCTGAACTTGCGGGGGACATTGTCGATCATGGAGTAGTACTTACAGGTGGCGGTGCTCTATTAAAAGATCTAAAAGAATGGCTTTCAAGTGTTATTGAAGTACCTGTTCATCTTGCACCTGAGCCGTTGCAATCAGTAGCAATTGGAACAGGAAAATCATATTTTATATCTGAACGAAAACAAAAATTAGCGAAATAATATGAAACTAAATTAGCATTCCCCTAACATTTGATATAAAATAAAAAGTAAACTATATTTGAAGGGGTAATATAATGTCTAAGTTAGATGAAATTTTAACGTTTAATAAATCTTTTGTAGAAAACAAACTATACACACCTTATTTAACTACGAAATTCCCAGATAAACGAATTGTGATTTTAACCTGTATGGATACTAGACTTACCGAAACACTTCACAAAGCAATGAATATTAAAAATGGTGATGTAAAAATAGTAAAAAGTGCCGGTGCGGTTATTAATCATCCATTCGGTGGAATCATGAGAAGTTTAATCGTGGCCGTTTATGAACTTCAAGCAGATGAAATTTTTGTCATTGGACATTATGATTGCGGCATGAGTGCGATCAAAACAGATAAAATAGTAGAAAAGATGATTGATCGAGGCGTAGATTCCCGTACTTTTGATACTTTGAAGTACTCTGGTGTCGATGTGGATAAATGGTTAGAAGGCTTTTCCGACGTGGAAGAAAGTGTCTTACATAGCGTGGATATGATACGAAATCATCCCCTTATGGTACCAAGTGTTCCTGTTCATGGTCTAATAATTGATCCAACCACGGGACGTTTAGATCTAGTTACAGATGGTTCTATCGACAAGGAATAAATTATTTCCCGGGAAATCGACAGAGTACAAAAGCGCATTTGCCTGTCTCTGCCCCGACAGGCAAATCCGGGATGGCATCCTAAGTACGCCGCATCGTGCGGGCCCAGGAGGCAGCTCCTCAGCCACCACAAACGCTTTTGTTTGCGACGAGCTGTGCGCAGGAGCAAGGCGCTAGAGTCTGGATGTAGAAACTCTCGTAGAAAGTTATCCATAAGTCTTAAATTTTATAGTTTCCTAAGAAATTAAAAAGCCGGTTGTTCAGAAATGGAACAACCAGCTTTTTAATTTTTTATAAAGACTCTTACCTTTTCAATATTCTTCACTTAGAGAAGCATACATATAATGGTCTTCCCACTTTCCATTAATAAATAACAATTTACGAAGCAAGCCTTCTCTTAAAAATTCATTTTTTTCTAACACGCTAATAGAACCAAAATTTCGTGGAGATACATAGGCCTCTATGCGATTTAAATGAACTTGCTCAAACCCAAAAGTTTTTACGATTTGTACCGCCTCTGTCGCTATCCCTTTTCCAACAAACTGTTCATCAATAGAATAACCAATTAACCCACTTGAAAATGGCATTCTTTTTAGACTGTATAACGAGATGTGACCAATCATTTTATCTGTATTATGCTCGAATATACCAAAGCCAAACTCCCTTTTTTCTTGCATCAAAAGCATGGATTCTCTAATTTTCTCTCTTTGAACAGTAGTAGTATAGTAGTCATCTCGATGCAACGGTTCATAAATGGACCAATAATATTTGTTTCGATAGACAAGATCTGCGAGGCTTGGTGCATCTTTTATACTTAATGTCCGTAAATAACAAGTATCTCCTTCTAAGTAAATCAAGCTTTTTCACCCTTTTGCATTAGTAAATTGCATAAATTCGTTCACATCTTGAATGCAAAGTTTGATCCCTTTTATCCAAAACGCTTCCTTCGTAATATCTTCTCCTAAATGCTTCATCGCTAAATCTTCCACCGTCATCACAGCTGTATCTTGAAGTAGAGCGATGTATTTTTCTTCAAAGTTAGCACCCTCTGTAATAGCTTTCGCATAAATGCTTAAAGAGAATAAATACCCAAACGTATATGGAAAGTTATAGAATGGTACGCCCGTGATATAAAAATGTAATTTAGAAGCCCAGAAATGTGGATGAGTTGTTTCAAGTGCATTTCCATACGCTTCTTTTTGAGCTGTTTCCATTATTTCATTTAATCTGGTTGCAGAAACAACTCCATTTTTACGTTCTTCATAAAATCTCGTTTCAAATAAATAGCGTGCATGGATATTCATAAAAAATGCTACACTACGTTGAATTTTATCTTCTAGAAGGGCAATTTTTTCTTCATCTGTTTTCGCTTCTTTTACTGCAGCATCGGCAACAATCATTTCAGCAAATGTGGAAGCCGTCTCCGCTACTCCCATTGCGTACTGACGATTCATCCAATGTACCGGTCTTAAAGCATATGAATGGAAAGCATGTCCCAATTCATGCGCTAGCGTCGAAACATTGGACATCGATCCACTATACGTCATGAAAATACGAGATTCTTCTGATACTGGCATTCCCGTACAGAACCCTCCAGGACGTTTGTTCGGACGATCTTCCGCTTCAATCCATCCTTTTTCAAAAGCATTTCTTGAAAAAGCGGCAAGTTTAGGACCGAACTCATTGAAATGCTTCAAAATGAACGCTGCACCTTGTTGAAAGTCCATCTTTTCAGTTGAAGCACTTACCGGTGCATCCAAGTCATACCAATGCATTCTTTGTTCGCCTAGCATAGCCGATTTTCTCTGTAAATATTCGACGAATGGCGCTTTATTTTTAGAAATAGCTCCCCACATAGCATCCAGTGTTTCTTGTTTCATGCGATTAATTTGTAAAGGTTCTTGTAAAACGGAATCCCATCCTCTTTTTTCGTATACAGCTAGTCGGTATCCTGCAAGGTGGTTAAGCGTTTTAGCGAAAAAGTCTTCTTTCTCTGTCCAGGCAGCTTCTAATGCCTCAAAAGATTCTTTTCGAATGGTAGCATCCTCATGGGAGCTAAGATTATTCGCTTGTCCAACAGATAACTCTCTTTCCACCCCATCAAGTGTTACTTTAATACGAATGTCTCCTACTAGTAAATCGTATAGCTGACCCCAAGCATGATATCCATCAACACTAAGCGTTGTTATCATATCTTCTTCTTTTTCAGATAGCATTTTCTTTGCTTCGTCTCTCCATTCGTTTAGCACAAATGCAAATGTAGAAAGCTCCTTTGTTTGAAGCAAATCTTGCCAAACTGATTCCTCAGTTTTACTAAGTACTTGTTGGATAGTAATCATTAAGGAAGATAATTTTGCATATAGAGATCGTACTTCCCCTTCTAATAATGCAGCTTGTTTATCCGTTGTGTCTTGTGCTAAAAAGCAGCCGATTACTGCCCCTCCTTCGGATAAGTTCACTGCAATATCCTTTAACTTGTTAATCGTATGTACAATTTGGTCTACCTCTTGAATGGATGACGGTGTACAAAAGCTTCTCAGCTCCTCTTCAAAGGCTACCAATATACTTTTTACTTCATCTAAATGTTTTCGAAGTGCCGTTGAACTACTCCCCCCCACAAAAAAGGAATCTAAATCCCATACAACTGGATAACTTTGTTCAATCATTCAAATCTTCCCCCTATAATGACAATATATTTAGAAATTTAGTATACCATGTTTTTGATATCTGATTATGCGATTTTCGTCACATAATATTCATATTTCCAATTTGTCGTACGATTATTTCAAAGGTATACTTACTATATAGAAGGAGGAGATCGAATGGTCAAAATAATCCTTTTGATTCTAAGCTTAATCTCTACTATTACTGTACATATACTTGCAAACACACTTCCTATAAATGATCAAACAACTGGAAGTATTTTAAATAGACTTCCTATATTTTTCACACCTGCCCCTTATGTATTTTTTATTTGGATAATTATATATATATTATTGGCATGTTGGATTTGGAATAGTATAAACGAGTATCGGGCTACTAGACAACTTCCTTTAAAACGAGTGTTGCTATTCGCCGTTACTTCTATTTTTCATATTGCATGGATTCTTTTTTGGCATTTTGAACTATTTAATTATTCACTTATAATGATGTTTGCATTACTTGGAACATTGTTTTTACTTTATACAACTTATCCAATACAAGAACAAAATTGGATGAGCAGATTACCTATTTCTATCTACTTTGGATGGGTGTTTATTGCCACATTCATACATATTGATTACCTTTTAACTTATCATGAACTAAGTGGGCTTTGGATAACAAAATCACTTTGGACCGTTATTTTCTTAACTATTGCCACGGCTATTGCCCTTCATTTCCGCTATCATTACAAAGACAGTGCAATTGTAGTTGTTTTTATTTGGGCATTTATTGGGCTTGCTGTTCGTCACCTGTTTAACGAATTACTCATATCGACTGCTTCTATATTTTTAAGCAGTGTGCTCGTTGTAGGTATCCTTTTCATCAAAAAAACGCCATCGAAATGATCATTTCGAGTGGCGTTTTTTCATTGGTTAATCTAATTTTGTTAATAAAATCGGTCCTTCTTTTGTTACTACAATTGTATGCTCGATTTGAGCTACCAACGACTTGTCAGGTGTGATGAACGTCCATCCATCTCCAGACTCTACAATATGTTCTGCCTTTTCGGATATAAAGGGCTCCACTGCGAGTACCATACCTTCTTTTAAAATCGTTGGATCCCATGCATCATAATAATTTAATACATGCTGTGGTGCTTCATGAAGTGATTTCCCAATGCCATGACCCGTTAAGTTCATAATAACGTGTAAATCATTGTCTTTCGCTTCTCTTGCTACTGCTTTGCCTATTTGGTTTAAGCGAGCACCTGCCTTCACTTTTAACATCGCACGGTTGAAGGCACTTTCAGCTACAGTACATAGCTTTTCTTTTTCTGGGTATCCATCACCTACAACAAATGAAATACCCGTATCCGCAAAGTATCCATCGTATGAACCAGACACGTCAATATTAACCATATCCCCTTCTTGGATGACACGTGATCCCGGAATTCCGTGCGCAACTTCCTCGTTCACACTAATACAAGTATATCCCGGAAAATCATATTCACCTTTTGGCCCTGAAATGGCACCTGTTTCTGCAAACATTTTCCCTGCAATTTCATCTAGCTCTTTTGTAGTGACACCTGGTTTTGTTGCGGCCTGCATCACATTGCGTACTTCTGCCACAATCCGACCAATTTTTTTTAACGCTTCTAACTCTTCATTTGTTTGTACAATCATCTATATAAGATCCCTTCTCCTTTAACTGTAGAATAATCATATCATATTTATACTCTATTCGGCAGTAAAAGGCGTGGTGCTCTTACGAATAAAACAGTACAAATAAATGCTGCAACTAAAAATACTGGAATCATATAAGTAGAGTTATAAATGACCGAATATAAAATAGGATTTTGATCTCCAGCATATTCACTAAAAAATAATATACCTGAAGTTACATGTGCTAAATAACGAAGAAAGGCTGCAACAAATGTACCCGCAATAACTGCTGTAGCCATTTTTTTCGTATCCTTGTCTTCCAAAGCCCTTATAAACGCAGGTCTAAAGAAACCGGCAAATCCGGCCACCATAAACGCGATAAAATAATCGATTCCTACTTGTAAAACGACAAATATAAATGATAGTGGAGCAAAGTAAGCACTGCCTGTTGCTACTTGCAATAAACCAATCAAAAATCCTGTGATTAGTCCTGCAACAACTCCACGTCGAAACGCAATTAAAATGACTGGTACAAGTACGAACGTAACCGATCCACCTTGTGGCATGCCAAACCCAATCATGTCTAATACATATCCTAAAGCTGCAAAAATAGCTATTTCCACTAACAATAATACACGTTGATTTCTCATTGTAATCCCCTTTTTTGCCCACAAAAAAACGACGCCTGGGATAGACCCAGACATCGCGCGATTGTCAGTTTCCATCCACATCCCTACGCAAGCATTAACTTACAGGTTCGAAGGGTACGATCTCAGCCGCATAAGCGACGCCCCTTGTGGTTATGAATTATTTAGTTCGAATTCATTGTAGCCCAATAAAATAAGGAATGCAACCCTTCTTTCTTCATTGGTATACTTATAGAAACAATCACAGTTGTTTATTATAGGGATAGTGTGTCCTTCGGATAGGTTCTTTGGGTTTGTTGCGTTGAGCGGTCTTTTTGTCGCGCTCGGGTAGTCTTTGTCGTGTTCGAAGGCTAGTTTGTCGCGTTCGCAGTGGATTTTGTCTTGTTCAACCATATACTGTAAGATTTGAAGCTGATTAGATTAGATAGCAATTTTCGTGAAATGGAGCGAAAGGGCGGCGACTTCGGCGGAGGCCAACAGGATGTTGTCACGAAGGCGTTGCCACACGATGTGGCGCTCCTAGCCTTTGTTCCTAAGTGAGACAGATGAGACTTCACAACGTACGCGCTAGCGGCGGAGCTGCAGCTGAAATCCTAGCGGTAAATTCTTTAAGACACAGTATCCCTATATAGCGAACCGAAACATCAAACTGTAAGTCTTCTTTTTTATCATAGAAAAGAAGATAGATAGTCAACAGAAGTGAGAAATAGTAAATAACGGAGGGGTTACTCAATGATAGAGTTATTAAAAAATTTAATACGTATTAAAAGTGATAATATCGAAGGAGCAAACGCGGCACTTTTATTTTGTAAATCTTGGCTCGAAGAACGAGGTATTGCTCCAGTTTTATATGAACATCATGCTAAATTCATTCTATTTGCAGAAATAGGTAGTGGAGAAGAATGTATCATATGGAACGGTCATGTGGATGTTGTCCCGGGTAATCCGGAACAATTCATCCCTTATTTAGAAGGCGATCTGTTGTATGGACGAGGATCTGCCGATATGAAAGCAGGAGTAGCAGCAATGATGCAAGCTTTCTATGAGCTTTCATTAGCTCCTCAAAAACTAACGAAAAAAGTACAATTGCATATTGTGACAGATGAAGAAACGTCGGGAGATACATCAAAATTTCTAGTCGATCAAGGATTTCACGGAGATTTCGTCATTTGCGGTGAACCAACCCAATTACATATTGGACTACAAGCAAAAGGTATTGTCCAATTAGATATCGTTTTAAAAGGAAAACCTAGTCATGGTAGTCGTCCATGGGAAGGAATTAATGCGATCGAGCAAGCTTTCCAATTCGATCAAGAAATACGGAAACTCTCTTTTTTATCTGCAAGAAATGCACTTTATGATTATCCATCTTTAAACTTGGCAAAAATACATGCAGGTGAAAGATTCAATGTAGTACCGGACAAGTGCGTACTGTCCTACGACATTCGCTTTGTGCCAGGACAACAAGCTGATAGTATTATTAAAGAAATAAAACACGCGGCTAGCAGTCACTTTCCTACTAGCAATGTGATAATCCATTCTATAGCTCCTGCAGTAACGACAGAAGAAAACAATGAATATGTGAAAAAAATACAACAAATAACGTCTATTCTAACGGAACGCCCGACTAAGTTATTTGGTCAACATGGCTCTGCCGACACTCGCTTTTATGCAGAAACAGGTGTCGGCGCCATTGAGTTTGGACCAAGTGGTGCAGATTGGCACGGAGAAAAAGAATATGTTTTAATCTCAGCAGTACAGCAATTTAAGCAAATTCTAGTTTCATTTATTTTGGAATGAACGATCGATTTAATATGGAAAGGAGATTCGAATAAATGAATAATAGTAAGCTGTTAAGTGCTTTATCGTATTTTAGCGTATTATTTGCACCATTCATTGTACCGATTATTGTCTTTTTTGTTTCACACGACAAAGAAGTAAAATATCATGCAAAAAAGTCATTTATCTCGCATATTATACCTGTTGTCCTCATGATTATTATTTTTATAAGTATATTTACAACTACAATTCCTACCTCTGCTTCCATGGTATGGACGTTTGAAAAACCATCATTATGGGCAACATTTGGGCCTTTCTTATTTATTGCTTTATATATAATTATTTATCTAATTGTTTTAATTTGGAATATTATACAGGGGATTAGAGTGTTAAGATAATGTTTACGGTACGACTATAATGGGAATGTAAACAACATAGAGTAAAGCCAGGGAGAGATTATTATGAAAGTAAAAACTATCATAAAGACTGCGATCAAATTAGCCCCAATCGTCTATCCAATCGTAAAAAAAGCAATAAAAGCTAAAAAAACGACGAAATAAAAACAAAAGCGCAAGCGCCTATGTCTGCTCCGACAGGCAAATTTTATTATTTCCTAAATAATCAAAAGCTGTCTCCATTCAATCACTGGAGACAGCTTTTTAAATTAGTGGCTTTAATTCTGTTAGCGATAAATAGTTTTCCAAACCTTCTACTCTGGAAATTGGCGTTGGTGCGGCGGCTGCTTCTTTTTGGCCGTTTATAATTTCTTCAAATGTAAGAGGATTCGGAATTGGTAACTCATTTGGTCGCACTTGTAATCGTTTATTATATTGTGCAAAAAATGCGTTTGCCATTATGCGGTATCCTTCCATTGAAGGGTGCACATCTGCAGGGTTCGGAATAAGTTCCTTTGCTTGAGGTGCAAATGCTTCTTCTACGGATACATATACTGCATCATTACTTTCTGCTTGCGTTTTTAATATTGTATTCAATGTATTTAATTCTTGTTGAACACCTTGTTTTTGCGATTCATGTACATGCGGGTAAGCAAAATAATATCCCATTACATAGACTTTTGCTTTTGGAGCAGCTTCTTTCACTTCTTTTATAACTGCAGCGATGTTTTTTCTTACATTATTTAATGCAAAATTGACTGGAATTTGTTGATACGAAAGGGAACCATTCGATGGGTTTACTTGCACAAGTCTTAGTAAATCGTTTGCGCCTGCAGAAATAGTAACGAGCGTCGCATTTTTTAGTAATTCTTTTGCTTCCTCTGATTGCACGGTTGATAGTACGTCAGCCGTAGTAAACCCCGGAAAAGCTAACCCTTTCGAATACAAAGCAAGTTGATGGGAACGCTTCAATTCCCCTGCGATTAGATCTGTATATCCAGCATCAATTGCACGATATGGCGTTTGCCCAGCTGCCAAAGAATCACCGATTGCAATATACACTTCCGGACTTTTGGCTTCAACTGAGAAAGCCGAAAAAGGAAGCAGTAAAAAAACGATTGTCACAACCCACTTTTTCATGCAGCATACCACTCCTTAAAATGCCCATGTACCTTTTCGGAAAATAGGCTCCATTGTGCCATCCTCTAGTTCACCCATTATATCCATGTCAGCACTACCAATCATAAAATCTTCATGGACAATGGACGTATTAAGTCCAATTTTTTCAAGCTCTTCATGAGTTAAGCCGCGAGCACCTTCTACACATGTCGGATATGCCTCTCCGATTGCAAAGTGATTTGATGCATTTTCATCGAATAATGTGTTGAAGAACAATACATTCGATGCAGAAATTGGAGATTCATGCGGAACTAATGCAATTTCACCTAAATACTTAGAACCCTCATCTGTTTGTATTAGTTCTTGTAATAGCTCTTTACCGATCGATGCTTCTATTTTTGTAATAGCTCCATTTTCAAATGTTAAAGTAAAATCATCCATAATATTTCCTTGGTATACGAGTGGTTTCTTGTTTTTCACATAACCATTCACACCAGTTTTTAGTGGAGCTGTATACACTTCTTCTGTTGGCATATTAGCAATATAAGGAACACTTTGCGCATTTCTACTAGCCCCAGTTAACCAAATATGTTCTTTTGGCAGCTCTACTTGGATATCTGTTCCTTCTGCTTTATAATGAAGCTTTTTAAAACGCTTTGCATTTAAAAGTCCGGCACGACTTTCCAAGTGTTCTATATGCTTTTTCCATTTTTGTACCGCTGTACCTTCCCCAACTCTCACCACTTTGAAAATTAGATCCCATAGTGCTTCCATTTGGTGTTCGACTGCTAACTGTGGGAAAACTTTAGCAGCCCATTTTTCAGAAGGAATTGCAACGATGGACCAAGTAATCACATCATTCATCACTGCTTTTCTGTAATTTTCTAATGCTTTTCCTGCTGACTTTTGAAAGTTGGAAATACGATCAATCGAAACGCCTTCCAATAAATCTGGGTTGTCTGCATCTATCCATAATAATGCACCTTTATTTTCGATTAACTCATCTCGCTGCATTGCTAGCCATTTTGGATATTCATGAAATGCTTCATCAGGAGCTAAATCGTAAAATGCTCGTGCATTTACTTCATCCGTATAATTTACGTCTACTCGTTTTGCTCCAGCTTCATATGCTTTTTTTACGATAAGCCTAGTAAATTGGATGGTGTCTGTTGTTGTCCCAATTAATAATGGTTGATCCTTTTGAATATTTAAGCCAACTTTTACAACTAGCTCTGCGTATTCTTCTAGTTTTTGTTGGAAATCCATCTTTATTTCCCCTTTTTCTCTACAGTTTTAGCGTTACCCTCTATTAAAGCTCCACGATGCCAGACTTTCTGAACCGGCTTGCTCGGAAGTTCTTTTGTCCATTTCTTGTACGTTTTTTCATCTGAATAAGTCAATAAAGTCAATACTTCCCCGTCTTTTCCTGCACGACCAGTACGCCCTGAACGATGTAAATATTGTTCAATCGAATGCGGGACATCCACATGAATGACATGTGTTAAACCTGAAATATCGAGACCACGCGCTGCAACATCTGTCGCTATTAATATGCTCACTTTTCCATTTTTAAAATCGTCCAATGCTTTTTTGCGTTCTTCTTTTTTCATCTCCGAGTGAAGGGAAACAATTGGAGCATCCATATACGTCAGTTTAGAATCTTTCATAAGCAATTGGTCCAGACTATTTACAAATGCAAGTCCTTTCATCCCTTTTATGTGTGAGAGTCTTCTTAAAAGATCTGTTTTATCCCTAGGCTCTGTTTTAACGAAACTATGGATTACTTCTCCCTTCGCAGGAATCTCCTCTGCAGATACTTGAATCCGAATAGGACTATTCATCATTCTATCTGCTACTAGCTCAATTTCATCGGTAATCGTAGCGGAAGTAACAACAAGCTGTCTTTCTACTGTTGCATCGATTAATCCTTTTACAGTCGTACGGTGTTCCCTACTTAAAAGTTGGTCGCCCTCATCTAATACGATTGTTTTAATTTCATGCATTTTTAGTTTTTTCGTCTTTACAAGTTCTTGTAGTCGTCCAGGTGTTCCTACTACAATCGTCGGTTTCTTTTTTAGTGTATCTATTTGTCTGTTGATATTGGCTCCACCGATTAATTGTGCAACGGTAATGTCTGTACCTGCAATCCACTCACGAAAAACTTCAATAATTTGCATGCCTAGTTCTTGAGAAGGTACGACAACTAGTGCTTGTACTTGTTTCTTCGTAGGATCTACCTTTTGTAAAAGTGGAATAACATAAGCTAACGTTTTTCCTGTTCCAGTCGGAGATTCTGCTACTATATCTGAACCATCGAGCATATGCGGGATTAGTTTTGTTTGTATTGGCATCTCAAATGCGAAATTTGCTTTCGCCCATTTTTCTTGCAATGATTCATTTAAATTTTGTAAAAAAGTCAAGTTTTTTTCCACCTCATCTATGTTTGATTCAAGTGTACCACACTTTTATTATCGGCAATTAGTGATTCAGTGTTGAAAGAATTTACAAAAAAGTGTAAGTGGCCTTTAAGTATATCTTGTTTACCGGAGCTACCGAAAAAGGATAGTTTATGCATTATAAAAATAAAGCGTCTTAGCAAGTTGAATAAAGTGTCCGCCATGATTTTCGCTACAGGGCGGACGCTTTCCGTGGGGTGAGCGATGAGCCTTCACCGCCGCTTGCGCGTACGTTGTGAAGTCTCATTTTGCTCACTTGATCCCACTGGAGTCGCCGCCTGTAGCGAAAATCAAAGGAACTCGATAACAAATCAGTGTCTAATATTAACAATAAATGGTTGAACGAGACAAAATCCACAGCGAACGCGACAAACTTTCTACTAGTAAAGACTTACTTGTCATGATATGGAGTTTTCTAATCCATTTATAAATGCGCAACATATCAAGGCGTTACTCGCAACTTTGCAGGGCGCATATGCGCAACGTTCCTCTTCAAACTCGCAACATTATGGTCAAATCGCGCAATGTTAATAAATAATACGTCACAGTCATGGTCGTCTAATTCCAAGTAAACTTGTTATTTTAGAAATGGTTGCTTTCCCAATAGAATGGATTGCTTTCAATGACCGATTTGTTGCTCTTAGCTATTTTCTGGATATACAAGTTTGATAAACTGTATAAAATTTTGTTTCTAGCGAGTCGGTACTGATAAATAGACATTCATTTTGGATTGGAGTGGAAGGGCGGCGACTCCTGCGGGATGAGTGAGACAGATAAGCCATCACAACGCACGCGTAGCGTCGGTGATGGCTTATCGCTCACCCCGCGGAAAGCGTCCGCCCTGAAGCGGAAATCATAGCGGTCACTAAGACGCATTATCCCTTAAAAGTGGACTACCTTATATTGTGGAGAGAAGGTTAGCCTCCTGCCATAGACTTTATAAGCAATAAAAAAGCGCCTTTCATATCGGCACTTTTTAACTTTCTTCTTTTGCTATATATTCTTTCATCAATTCATAATAATTTAGTTGGTATAGTTGCCTTCCGTCAATTTTAAATACGCCTTTATTGACTAAATCCTCTATCATATTATCTCGTTTTTCTTCCATTTTAGATTCTTTACTTTGTATGTTCATAGTTGTCTCCTTGCATAGTTAGTACAATGTATGTTTACCCATTTAAGAAGATTATAAACGGTTTTTTTTAAAAGATTTCGTGAAAGTGGGAAAACGCCTGTGTATAAATAAATAACATAAATACCCTAAAAACGTACCTAGCGTATTCAACCAAAGATCGTCCACATCACTGCTCCTATTTTGCGGAATTTGCGTAATTTCTATAAAAAGTGATATACATAATCCAATAATGACGCTATTCGGAAAAAACTCCATCCTTCTAAAAAGCAAAGGCACTAAGAAGCCAATAGGCATAAAAAGAATAATATTACCAAGAAAATTAATATAAAAAGGTTGCCAAAACCCTAAATACACAATAGCATTATACGTTTCTTTTAAAACACGAAACAAATGCAAGTTCACACCTGTTCCATAAACTTGCCCCGTACCTGATTTTGGAATAATGGTTTGCGAAAATATTCCTATAAGTACACATATGAGCATCAAAAAACCGATTTCATGCAAACTTTCCTTCCTATTAAACCCTCTTTTCCTCCACCGAGCAATACGCCAAATAATCATGATTGGAAGTACTATACAAATAAAAAAGAACATATCGTCCAAGTATGCAATAATGACATTCATTTATTCACCTGCTAACAATTCCTCTAGAAATTTTTTACGATGATTTAGAAAGTACTTTGTTATTTGGTAATGACCCGTCATTTCATATTCCACTTCTTCAATTTCGCCATGATCGAAACTTAATATGGTAGCATTAGGATATCCTAAGATAATCGGCGAATGCGTGGCAATGATAAATTGACAATCTTCTTCTTCCACAAGATTATGCATAATGCGTAAGAAAGACAGCTGCCTTTGTGGAGACAAGGCTGCTTCTGGCTCATCCAATAAGTAAATAGCGCGTCCATTGAAGCGGTTTAAAAATAACGATAGAAATGATTCCCCATGTGATTGCTCGTGTAAAGATTTCCCCCCGTAGCTATCTAAAATGCCCGGTTGTTCTCTTTCCAGCTCATCAATATGGGAGGCGAATTGATAAAATGATTCCGCGCGCAAGAAGAAGCCATTCGTTACTTTCGGCATCCATGACAATCGAATATGCTCTCCTAATACACTTTCAGCAGCATCTACTGCAAACACATTATTTCTGCTTCCACCCGCAGTATTAAACTCACAATTATCCGCAATTCCTTCAAGTAAGGTCGATTTACCTGTCCCATTTTCGCCAACTAAAAATGTTACACTACTTGTCAGTTCTAATTCTGTTAAATTTTTTATCGTCGGTATTGTAAATGGATACTGATTCTCTACACCACTCTTCAATATCGAAACTTTTTTCAAGAACATAAGTCTTCCCTCCTACTCATACTATCTATTAATAACTGCGAAAGGCTGTGAACCTTGAATCTACCGACTCTCATTGAAACAAAACATATTTTTAAACATTCACCAAGTGTAAATGTGTACTATCCCATTGTAACTAACTTACCTCATCCACATATAGAAAAGAAGATTAATTCGGATATTATTACGCTTCTTAACAAAATGTTAATAGAGCAGGGCTTTTACACAGAAGGCGTACAAGAGATTACCGGCTATTATGAAATAAAAAATAATCAACGCGGAATTTTAAGTATATTACTAATCCTTTACAGTTTTTCTGGCGGGGCACATGGATTGACAGTTTGCAAATCCTTAACTTTCGATGTGACTACCGGAAAAATGTATACTTTAAGTGATTTATTTAAACCCAAAAGTGATTATGTGAAAACATTATCTTTCATTATAAATAATAAAATAAAAGAGTGGGATGTTCCGCTTCTTGGAAAATTTAAAGAAATACGAACGGACCAAGATTATTATATAGCAGATCATTGCCTAGTCATCTATTTCCAATTATACGAGATTACACCGTATGTATATAATTTTCCATTTTTCCCGATTATAATTAAAGATATAGAAAGTATTATTCCATTAAACGGTCCTCTCGAAAAAATGCTTTACTTCTAGTGACACTTCTCCTTTACTACGTTAAAGTAATATTTAAGAAAGTAAAGGGGGTATTTGGGAACAATGAAAGCTATTTTTTTCGATTTAGATGATACTTTATTATGGGACAAAAAAAGCGTGGAAACTGCCTTCCACAAGACTTGTAGGTACGCATCGTCAAAAGTCGACATCGATCCAAACGCTTTAGAACAGGCTGTGCGAATGGAGGCAAGTGCTCTTTACGATACATACGAAACACGTCCCTTCACGCAAATGATTGGCATTAATCCATTTGAAGGATTATGGGGAACTTTCGATGACCCGAGCGAGGATTTTCAAAAGATGAAAGCAATCATCCCCGAATATCAAAAGCAAGCATGGACAAGAGGATTAAGTAAATTAGGTATTGAAAATGAAGAGCTTGGAAGCGAGCTTGCCACATATTTTCCTAACATGCGAAAAGCAAATCCTTTTATATATGAAGAAACATTCGAAGTGCTTGATCAATTAAAAGGAAAATACACTCTTCTTTTAATGACAAACGGTTCGCCTAGCTTACAAAATACGAAGTTAGAAATCTCACCTGAAATCGCTCCATACTTCGACCATATACTCATTTCCGGAGCATTCGGAAGAGGAAAACCAGATCCCTCGATATTTGAACACGCTTTAGATTTAGTCGGGCTTACTGCAGATGATGCTCTAATGGTAGGGGATAATCTAATGACAGATATTCTCGGTTCATCCAAAGTCGGCATGAAATCAGTTTGGATTAATCGAGAAAACAAACCAGCAAGTGATGAAGTAAAACCTACTTATACTATCGCGAACTTACGAGAGCTTCTAGCGATTCTTGAATAAACTAAAAAGCTAGTCCTAGGTTAATTTGACTCTGGACTAGCTTTTTAATGGATTGTATTAGATTTTGTTTGACTGCTCGGTGTATATGTGAGGAATACCCATCATTTATACTTGGATAGCAGCTCTTTTTGCCCGCAACCTTTTAAATTACAAATCAACCGGCGTCGCATCATAAATATCTGCTAAGCCCTTCAATTGTTCCACACCAGTTTCTTCTACATGCTTATCAATGGAAAGCATCATAATCGCATCCCCACCCACTTCAGAACGTCCAACTTGCATCCCTGCAATATTAATACCTTCCGTTGCAAGTAGCGTTCCTACGCGACCAATAGCACCTGGTTGGTCTTTATGGCGAATGAACAATAAATAACCTTCTGGCACAACGTCAACAACGAAATCATCCACACGGACAATTCGAGCTCCTAGACCGTTTAAAAGTGTACCGGATACTTTACGAGTTTCTGCAGCTGTTTTTACTTCCACTGTGATCAAGCTAGTAAAACCTTTAGACTTCGTTGTTTTATGTTCATTCACGACAATGCCAATTCGGTCAGCGAGAAATTTAGCATTCACATCATTGACGGATTCGCCCAGTTTACTCTTCAGTAGACCTTTCACTGCATTTCTTGTCAGAGGACTTACGGTCATATTAGCTAGTTCTCCAGAGTAGTAAATATTTAATTCTTCCGCCACTCCTTCTGCTAAGTCACTTAAAAATGCTCCAAGTTTTTCGATTAGATTAAAATATGGTTCAATTTTAGCCATAATATCTTTTGGTACAGATGGAAGGTTAACTGGGTTCTTCACTACTCCACCTTGTAAAAAGCTCACGACATCATATGAAACATCCACGGCAACGATTTCTTGTGCTTCTACTGTACTTGCACCTAAGTGCGGTGTTGCGATTACTTGTGGAAGCGTGAGTAGCTTATGATCTAAAAACGGTTCTTCCTCAAACACATCTAATGCTGCTCCAGCAACTTTCCCTTCTACAATTGCATTGTACAAAGCATCCTCGTCGATAATGCCTCCTCGTGCACAGTTGATAATTTGCACGCCATCTTTCATTTTTTCAAATGCTTCTTTATTAATTAAATGACGTGTTTCCTTCAGAAGTGGTGTATGAACAGTGATAAAATCAGCAGTTTGAATTACCTCATCAATCGTCCCAAACTGAACACCAAGTTTTTCTGCTTTTTCTGGTGTTAAAAATGGATCATAAGCAATCACATTCATACGTTGGCCTTTTGCACGTGTTGCAACCTCTGCTCCAATTCTACCTAGTCCTACAACGCCTAATGTTTTGTTTTTAAGCTCTACCCCGATAAAAGATTTGCGATCCCATTGTTGATTTTTTAGTGCATGAAATGCTTGTGGAATATTTCGAGCTAGCGACATGAGCATAGCTACTGTATGCTCAGCAGCTGAGTTTGTATTACCATCCGGTGCATTTACAACAATAATTCCGCGTTCTGTTGCTGCAGGTAGATCGATATTATCTACCCCAACTCCTGCACGACCGATAATTTTTAAGTTCGTACCTCTTTCAATAATCTCCCGCGTTACTTGCGTTTGGCTACGAACGAGTAATGCATCAAACTCTCCGATTCTTTCTCCGAGTTCCTCCGGTGTTAAATTCGTTTCAATAACAATATTAAAACCTTCCGCTTGCCTTAAAGGGTAAATACCATCTTCACTAAGTGGATCACTAATTAAAATATTATATGCCATTAGTTATTCTCTCCTTCAGTTAAATAGATGTGTTGTGCTGCTGCTGTTGCTTTTCCAAGTTCAATATCTTTTCCGATTTTCTTTAAGGCTACTTCTACCGCACTAATGATTTGTAGCATATCAGCTGGTGAACAGTATCCCATATGACCTATTCGGAAAATTTTTCCTGTAAGATGTTGTTGTCCACCCGCTATGGAAATTGCAAATTCTTGCTTTAAAATTTTTCGGAATTCCTCTGCTTCAAAATCTTCCGGTTGAACAGCGGTTACCGTTGGAGAAGCATCTTCATCGGTTGTTAATAATGGAATATTAATCGCTTTAAATGCAGCACGAGTCATTTTCTTAAGCAATTCATGGCGTGCATATACTTTTTCTAATCCTTCTGCTTCAATTAGGTTCAATACTTGTTCTAAACCAAACAGTAATGACAGTGCAGGAGTAAATGGTGTTGTATCTTTCAATAAGTTGTCTCTGTATTTCTTTAAGTTCAAGTAAAATCTTGGTTGCTCATTTTCCTCGATAACCTTCCAAGCACGTTCACTAGCTGCCACAAATGTTAATCCAGCAGGCAACATGAATGCTTTTTGAGAACCGGTTACCATTACATCGATCCCCCACTCATCCATTTTCGTTTCAACCCCACCAACACAAGAAACACCATCCACAACAACTAACGCTTCTGACACTTCACGAATTACTTTAGCAAGACGATCAATCGGGTTTAGAACGCCAGTAGACGTTTCGCAATATGTAGAGAAAACAACTTTCACTTCCGGATGCCCTGCCACATACGCTTTTACTTCTTCAGGGTCTAAAGCTTTCCCCCATTCCACATTTAACACATGCGTTTTAATGTTGTACGCTTCGCAAATTTTTGTGAAGCGATCGCCAAATGCCCCTGTTACTACAACAAGTACTTCATCAGCTGGTTTTACTACATTAACTACTGCGGTTTCTAATCCAGCTGTCCCACTTCCCGCAATAATAGCAACTTCTTGATCTGTTCCAAAAATTTGTTTTAATCCAGGGGCGATATTTTTTAGCATTTGAGATGTTTCTTTTCCTCGATGACCAATCATTGTTTGGTTCATTGCTCGCTGTACACTCGGTGGAATTGGACTCGGTCCTGGAATTCGTAAAATGGTTTGATCTTGTAACATATTCATTCTCCTCCCTATTTTGAAAAAACAAAAAAGCCCTTCACTCCTTACACATATATGTAAGGGGCGAAGAGCTTGTAATAAACTCACGCGGTACCACCCAAATTTACTGCAAAAAATATGCAGCGTCTTAAGAAATATGCTTAACGCGCATTTCACGGATGAACCTACTAATCGTTCAGTTCACCAATTCCAGAGTGCTACTCTATAATCGAAATCACTGATTCGCACCACACATCAGCTCTCTTTAGATTTCCAACTATAAAACTTATCTCTATCCAAATTGTTTACGTTATATTGAATTTAAATCCATATTATCAGAGTAATTTTAATTGTCAATATAGTAAATTTATTTGAAAGCGTTATCATTATATTTCCATGTTAAAAAACGTTGATTTTATAACTTTTTTTCAATAAAAAAATATTTCACTAAATATTATAATTCGTAATTTATTGCTGAATATATAGATATAATAACCAATAACAGAAAATAGCAAGTGTTATTCGAACCTTTATTGTTTTTTTATCATTTTCGTTCGTATTAATATTTATTATCCTTCTTTAATTTCAACAAATATATTGACTAAAATCGCTTTAATTTGTACACTGTATAAAATCATTTGTATTTTCAAGGAATACAAACACATATTAAAAGGTAAGGATTTGATAAAATGAAAGTGAGCAAGTTTGGAGGAACATCCGTTGCAAATGCAGAACAGATAAAAAAAGTAGCAGCAATCGTTAAAGCAGATCCAACACGAAAATTCGTAGTCGTGTCAGCACCTGGTAAACGATTCGATGCCGACAAAAAAGTAACTGATTTATTGATCGAATTAGCAGATGCAGCAATACATATGGAAAACGTCGAAGAAAAATTACAAAATGTAGTCAATCGTTATAGAGAAATCGCAGAGGAACTGGGATTAGATCATACAATAAGTGATGTAATCGAACAAGACTTGCGCACACGTATTAGTAATAAAAATACTAACATCGAACTATTTGTAGATAATATAAAAGCAAGCGGTGAAGATAATAATGCGAAACTCATTTCTACCTACTTTACAAGTATCGGCATGCCAGCACAATACGTTAATCCCAAGACAGCTGGATTAGTCGTCAACGATTTGCCAGAGCGAGCACAAGCTTTACCAGAAGCATATGACAACTTAAGCACACTGCAAAACAGTTCTGAAATCATCGTATTCCCTGGATTCTTCGGATACACAAAAGAGGGAGTGCTTCGAACATTCGAACGTGGTGGTTCCGATATTACCGGTTCAATCGTAGCAGCGGCTGTCCAAGCGGACTTGTACGAAAACTTTACAGATGTCGACTCTGTTTTTTGCGCGAATCCTAGAGTTGTCAATAGCCCTGTAGAGATTGAAGAAATAACATACCGTGAAATGCGTGAACTTTCTTATGCAGGTTTCTCCGTTTTTCATGATGAAGCTTTAATGCCCGTATATAAGCGTAGGATTCCCGTTTGTATAAAAAATACAAATAACCCTACTGCCCCAGGAACGAAAATAGTGGCAGAACGAAAAGCTAACCAACGACCCGTGACTGGCATTAGTGCAGATAATGGATTTTCTATTTTATATGTGAGCAAATATTTGATGAACAGAGAAATCGGCTTCGGTCGTAAATTACTTCAAATTTTAGAAGAAGAACATATTTCATACGAGCATACGCCATCAGGGTTAGATGATATCTCGGTAATTATGCGTAGCCATCAACTTACACCTGAAAAAGAAATACGAATTATAGATCGTGTTTTAAACGAGCTTCATGCAGAAGATGTGCATTTCCGTCACGACTTTTCAATGATTGTAGTTGTTGGGGAAGGTATGAACAATAGCACGGGACTCGCAGCACGTGCTGCAACTGCTATTTCTAGAACTGGTGCCAATATCGAAATGATTAACCAAGGCTCCTCTGAAGTCAGCCTTGCATTCGGTGTCCATCGAAGCAACGAGGATAAAATACTACGCGAACTATACAACGAGTTCTTTGCACCTGTATCAGTCGGATAATTAATAAACTCCAAGAAGATTTGCTCTTCTTGGAGTTTATTTGACGCTTTCTTAGAAATCTATTACCCATTAAATTAGTACAAACGTTCTTTTTAAGATATAATTAACCTTACCATAAATTAAAGGAGTGTTGCTGTATGGGACAAAGAATACCCTATTATGAGATTGCACCTGATGGTATGAAAATTATTATGGACATGGAGAAGTACACGAAAAAGTCAGCAATCGAACGAAAACTTCGTGAACTTATTAAAATTCGTGTTTCTCAAATTAACGGCTGTGCATACTGTTTGAATATGCATACAGCAGATGCACGAAAGATGGGTGAAACAGAACAAAGAATATACTGTGTTAGTGCTTGGCAAGAGTGTGAATTTTACACAGAAGAAGAAAAAGTAGCTTTAGAATTCGCAGAACATGTGACGTTAATCCCAACAAAACGTGTTCCAGATGGGCTTTATCAACGAGTGCGTGAACACTATGACGAGAAACAATATGTTGACCTTGTTCTTATCATAAATCAAATCAACAATTGGAATAGAATTTCTATTGCAATGGGAAATATAGCCACTGAAATATAATTACTACCAACGAGCACTTTAACGTGCTCGTTTTTTCCTCCACAATTTGTGTCAAATGCGATATTATTTAGGAAAACCCATTCTCATATTCTTTACGATTAATCAATCTTTTCCTTTAACATAGCCATTTTTAAAGACATGGCATATGGTTTAATCGGCTTGTTTTCACATAATGAACGAGTGTCATTTTATCATTTACTTTCCACTTCTCATCCGTTTGCACATAACCCATCTTTTCATACAAATAGCAATTTCTTTTTTCTTCTAGTATCGTATGCAATTCCCATCGTTTTGCTTCTGGGTACAAACTTTCCAGTCTCATCATTACCTGTTGCGCGATACCTTTTCCTTGAAATTCATCTAAAATATTAATCATATGAAGTCGCATGACACCAGCCGATTTTGGATATACATGTACACTTCCGACAAGTGAATTTCCTAAAGATATTTTAAAATAGTCTCCAAGTTTTAACCGTTCTTTAAATCTCTCAAATGTCTGTTTTACCGGTGTTGTTTCATGATCTTCATACTTTTCATACATAGGTGTAAATACTTTTTTCTGTAATTCAAACAATTCTTTTGCATCCTCTGCTGTTGCTTTTATTAGTGAAATCTTGGATTGAATCATGGTAAATAAAGTATCTAGAATATGATAGGGAATAAATTCACCATTTTGGACTAACTCCCCAATTTCCAGCATCGTAGCCCATTTTGCATCTCCGACTTCTTCGTATTGAAGGCTTAAATCCTCGATATTTACGTTATGCACAACAAGAAAATGATCATCAAACCCTCTTGGGAATCGAATCGTAAATAAAATCTCTGAACTGGACTCTTCTAGATCGATACCAAGCTCTTCCTTTACTTCACGGATTGCAGCCATTTCGCTCGTTTCACCTGTAAGCGCTGATCCAGCGGCTGCGCAGTCCCACATATTCGGCCACCCTGTTTTCCAAGGTTGCCGTCTTTGAATTAGAAGTTGCCCCTCTTCATTCATTATCCAGACATGCACAACTAAATGGAAATTACCTTCTTGTATTTCTTCTCCGCGGATATGAGTTTTCCCCGTTTTCTCCCGATTTTCATTATAAATATCCCAAACTTCCATTTCCCCCACCTACCCCGTTCTATTGTATGGATTAGTATAACATGTAAAGCCCCTTTAATTGACATGACATTTTTTTTGTGAGATACTACGTTACGTTAACATTTTTGGTAAGACATAAATATTAGAAATTTGGCATTCTGCTTTATGTGTTTTTGAACATACTTATTCACACTGGCGCGACTACAGGGTCGCAAGGACGTAAAAGAAGGTAGGGTTTACGTTGCTTAGGTTAGAAGACAACCAGTGGAACAATTTACCGCGGCATTGAAAGGGAACTCTTTCATGTAGATTATTCCCCGAACTTTTTCGGGATGAAATTTAAAATTCAAAAGTTATGTTTTACCTATACAAAACCAAGGGGTACTCTTTTATAAGAGTACCCCTTGTCCAATTTACGCAGTTATTTCTTTTTGCCTCTCATATTCCTTGAACATCACCAAATAAATAAATCCACTAACGATCGCTAAAACCGCTAATATCACAAATGTCCAAGTAAAGCCGATCCATGTTACAAGCGGAAACACTAATGGTGCAATCGTTCGCCCAATCGTATATCGCAAACTTGCCGCAGCAAAGTACTGACCACGCATATCTGCTGGCGCTAACTTAGACACAAAGCTTTCTTGCAATCCAACTGTCGCCAACTCTCCGAAAGTAAATACCGCCATCGCGAGCAGGAATACCCAAAAGTTTGCCGTCATCGGGAAAATAAGCATCGCGATCATATATAAAAACGACGAAAGGAAAAATACCCACTTCTCTGGATATTTGGTCATCCATCTCGATACAAAAACCGTCAGTAACACAACTAATAACCCGTTCTCCGATAATAAAATACCGAAAGACCCTTCTCCCGTCACGGACCATTCTCGACCAAAGAAATTCCCCAGTACTTGCTTATCAATTACTTCTTTCATATAAACTGGTATCAACATATCCAACTGCATAAACGTTTGTCCAAGTAAAATCCCTGCAATCACATAAAGGAGAAACACTCTATCTTTCACAATTAATCCATATGCCTTCACTTGATCGATCACTACTTGCATCCAACCATTTCCGCCTCTAGCAACTAACTGCTTTTTCATCTCTTCTGGTAATGTCTCTTCTGTTAACAATCGAAGCGCTAAACCAACTAAACAGAATATTATACCGGCCATAAGCAACAATGCAAAGCGATATTGGAAAAACAATACCGCTCCTACAATAGGTCCAATTACTACGGAAATATTGATGGATGTATAAAATACTGAAAAGACAGTGCTTCTCTCATTCTCCGGTACAACATCTGCAACAATCGCTTGACTCGCTGGATGATAAAACGAACCAGCTACTCCAGCAATCGTGAATGCTACGAAACTGAGCATAGGTGAGTCTAACCAAGGCGAGTTGGCAAACGCAAAAAGTATAAACGCTGCGCCCTCTACCGTAGCAGAAAAGAACAACATCGTTCTTCTTCCAAAGCGGTCTGCACAATAACCTCCGATTAAATTTGCAGCGACAGAAAATACTTGCGAAATCACAAGTAGTATTCCTGCCATACTAGTTCCAAATTCATCTGCAAAATAAATAGCAAGAAACGGAAACACCATCCAAAAGCTTAAATTACTAAAAAACTCGCCGAATAATCGGACTTTTAAGGGCCTATCCCAATCTCTAATTCTCATATATATTTCCTCGTATCTAATAGATGATACTATCCTACCATAATACTTCGGATTTCGAAACAGCAAACTGCACTTTTACATATGTTTTACAAACAAAAAAACATCCTTAAGCAAGGTTGATCTTTGGGATAGCATTTTTTATTACATACTTTAAAGATAATGTGATGCGTCATAAGGAAGTTACCACTTGGATTTTCGCTGCAGGGCGGACGCTTTCCGCGGGGTGAGCGATGAGCCTTCACCACTGCTTCGCGTACGTTGTGAAGTCTCATCTGTCTCACGTGATCCAGTCGGAGTCGCCGCCCTTTTCGCTACAATCCACATTATTTGCTAGCTAATCAGCTGCACTGTTTTACATTAAATCTTATGTAGTGTTTCTTGAAAATAAAATCCAATAAATGGTTGAACGAGACAAATCCACTGCGAACGCGACAAACTAGCCTTCGAACACGACAAAGACTACCCCGAGCGCGACAAAAAGACCGCTCAACACGACAAACCCGAAGATCTTTTCCTAAAACGGATTCTGGAATAATCGTTAGAGCGGCTATTTTAGTAATGAATCCTAGTGCTATTAGCATACTGTCCGTCTGTTAAATCGATGGTAAAAATTGTATCATGTTAAAACCTTCGTTTAGTTTATTTTGATCGCAAAAGCATCGTCAAGAGAGAGTTTACCATCTATAAAAGCATCATACCATTTTTGAGAATTATGTCTATCTTGTATAGCTCCTTATGGACGATCACTGTATAAAAGTGATCCATTCTCGTATAATTAATGACTCATTGTAAGTTATTAAAGTAGATTCTCCCATGTCCTCAGATTTCTTTGCTGAATAAAAATAATCAAATGCTTATTAAAATGAAAAAGAAACGATAATATTTTCATCATCTGTATTCCTTTTACGCACCTTTTTTCTTACAAAAAATGCCACCTCCTCTTCTAAATGAATAGAAAAGGTAAGGCGACATTACATCATATTTTACTTAATAATATGTGGGGTATTATTAGTAAAATTTTATTCAATTTTCATTAATCTTGAGGTATTGAAACCCCCGTGCTTTACAGTTTATATTATTTTTTCGATGGAATCATATTGAAGATAATGTTCAGCACAATTGCTGTTACACTCCCAGCTACAATTCCGTTACTTGTTAAAATACGTAAGTTGTCTGGAAGAGAGATAAATAAGTCTGGAACTACCGTCACCCCAAGTCCCATTCCTATTGAACAAGCAATAATCATCGAATTATCCCCTGAACCCGAAACGACTTTGCTCAGCATTTTAACCCCTTGCGCCACGACCATCCCAAACATCGCAATCATTGCTCCACCAAGTACGGATTCTGGAATAATCGTTGTAAGTGCAGCAATTTTAGGGATGAATCCTAGTGCTATTAGCATACCGCCCGTAATATAAATAATATTTTTCGTTTTAACACCTGACATTTGCATTAAACCAACATTTTGTGAAAAAGTAGTATAAGGAAATGAGTTGAAAATACCGCCTAGCAATACAGCAATCCCTTCTGCACGGTACCCTTTTGTTAAATCTTTTTTCTCTATTTTTTTCTCAAGAATATCACCCAGTGCAAAGTAAACCCCTGTAGATTCGACCAATGACACCATCGCTACTAAACACATCGTAATAATTGGTGTCCCTTCAAAAGTTGGCGTTCCAAAATAGAATGGCTGAACCATATGAAAATAACTAGCTTCCACAACAGGTGAAAAATCCACTTTCCCCATAAAAATGGCCGCAATCGTCCCAAGAATAATGCCAAGTAAAATAGAAATCGCTTTGATAAATCCAGTTGAAAAACGGTAAAGCAAAACGATGAAAAGCAAAGTACCAAATGCCAATGAAACATTAGAGACAGACCCAAAATCACTAGCACCTTGACCTCCGCCCATATTGTTAATCGCCACTGGAATAAGAGTGATTCCAATAATCGTTACAACCGAACCGGTTACGACTGGCGGAAAAAACTTTACAAGATAGCCGAAAACACTACTAACTACTATAACAAAAATACCTGACACAATAATTGCCCCATAAATAGAGGAAACACCATATTCCCCGCCAATCGCAATCATTGGACCTACTGCTGTAAATGTACACCCTAATACAACTGGTAACCCAATACCAAAAAAGCGGTTACTCATTACTTGTAAAATGGTTGCAACCCCACACATTAAAATATCAATTGCAACTAAATATGTTAACTGCTCCGAATTAAGCCCGATTGCATTGCCTACAATAAGCGGAACGAGTACTGCTCCTGCGTACATAGCTAGAACATGTTGAATACCAAGTGCCGTATTTCTTAACGCATTATTCATGCTGTCGTAGTCTCCTCAAAAAAAGTGACTTGTCCATCGGCTAAAGATTTAATAATTGCAAGAGACTCTACTCGAATTCCTTTTTCACGAATGAGGCTGCCACCTGTTTGGAACCCCTTTTCAATGACTATGCCAATCCCCGCATTCTTAGCGTTTGCCTGTTCTACAATCTCTAACAGTCCAAGAGCGGCTTGTCCATTTGCAAGGAAATCGTCAATGATTAACACGACATCATCGCTGTTGATAAAATCCTTTGAAACGGAAATTTCATTTGTTTCATTTTTCGTAAATGAATGTACTTTCGAAGAATATAAGTTTCCTGATAAAGTGAGTGATTTGCGTTTACGAGCAAATACAACTGGAACTCCTAACGTTAAACCTGCAAACATAGATGGTGCTATACCAGAAGATTCAATTGTTAAAATTTTTGTAATCCCCGCATCCTTAAAACGAGCAGCAAATTCTTCTCCAATTGCTTGCATGAGCACTGGATCGATTTGATGATTTAAAAAAGTATCTACTTTCAATACATTTTCGGATAGAACTTTACCCTCTTGGACAATTTTTTCTTTTAATAATTTCATAAGTATTTGATCCCTTCGTATTCATATTTTTTAAAGACCGTTTGTCAAATTAAGTGCAACAGTTCTTCCTGAAACGCCTCGTATGCAGTTGTCCAGCCAAGGCATTTCCTTGGTCGATTGTTAATGAGAT
>NZ_JBIWEX010000027.1:0-67417 GCF_044762745.1 Psychrobacillus sp. NPDC096426
CAAGAAAAATTAGGCTACCTAACACCAAAAGAATTTGGAATTGCGGCAGCCTAAATAGGTGTTTTATATGTGTCTCATATCGCTAGGTCAGTTCAAGAAGTAGATGTTATTATTGAAAATTTTAAACCTGGAACTTTAGAAAGCTGGGGAATTGGTTATGAAACTTTAAAAGAAATAAACCCAAAAATTATTATGGTTAGAGTATCTGGATATGGACAAGATGGGCCGTATAAAAACAAACCTGGATTTGGAAGTATTGGTGAAGCGATGGGGGGAATTCGTTATTTAACAGGTTATGAAGACAGACCCCCTACACGAGTGGGAATTAGCTTAGGTGATTCCGTGGCCGCGCTCTATGCTGTTATTGGAGCACTAATGGCTATTTATCATCGGGATGTTAAGGGAGGAGATGGGCAATTTATAGATGTAGCTTTATATGAAGCTATATTTAGTTTGATGGAGAGTACGGTACCTGAATATGATCAATTTGGAATAGTACGTGAACGTTCTGGAAGCACATTACCTGGTATAGCCCCTTCTAATAGCTACCTGTGTAGAGATGGTAAATATGTAGTTATAGGAGCAAATGGCGATGGAATCTTTAAACGACTTATGACTGCGATTGAAAGAATAGATCTGTGCAATGATCCAAAATATGAGACTAACGATGGGCGTGTAAAACATTCCGAATATCTAGATTCAATTATAGAGTCTTGGACCAAACAGCATTCGTTAGAGGATGCATTAGTTATTTTAAATAAAAATAATATTCCAGCGGGAGCAATTTATAGTGTCAGTGATATTATGAAAGATCCGCATTACCTAGCTAGAGATATGATTTATGATTTGGAAGTAGATGGATTAGGGACGCTAAAAGTACCTGGTATTGTACCAAAACTAAGCAAAACGCCCGGGAGTATTGAATGGGCTGGTCCAACACTTGGTAAACATACAGAACAAGTTTTAAAGAGTATACCAGGTTTTGACAATGAGTATATTCAAGAACTGAAAAACAAAGGCATTATAGAATAATAGACTATGAGGTGAATAGATGAATACTCCAAAGTTTGTTGAAATAATAGAAGTTGGACCTAGAGATGGAATACAAAATGAGAAAGTAATGATTCCCACTGAAAGTAAAATAGAACTAGTAAATCTGCTTAGCACAACAGGTATTAAAAGAATGGAGGTTACTTCTTTTGTATCTCCAAAACACGTTCCGCAAATGGCTGATTCGGAGGAAGTATTTAATAACATACAAAAAGATAATGGTGTTCAGCAAATGGCTCTAATACCGAATCTTAGGGGTTATCAAATAGCAGAAGAAATAGGTGTAAATGACATTGCATTGTTTGTAGCTGCAAGTGAAACGTTCAATAATAAAAACGTGCGGATGTCTATAGCGGAATCCATTTCACAATTATCGAATGTTGTGGAACGTGCTAAAGAACAAGAAAAATTTATCCGGTTTGATATTTCAACAGCATTTTATTGTCCGTTTGAAGGGTACGTACCTATGGAGAATGTACTTAGAGTAGTTGATCTGTTAGAAAGCTTTTCGGTAGATGAAATTGTTTTATGCGATACAGTTGGAAGAGCGAATCCAAAACAAGTATTTGAATTATTTTCTACTGTGTTAGATAAGTCACCAAAGGCTAAAATTACAGCACATTTTCATGATACTTATGGATTGTCAAAAGCTAACGCATTAGCCGCTTTACAAGCTGGAATAGCTTCTTTTGACACTTCTATAGGAGGTCTAGGGGGATGTCCTTTCGCTCCAGGAGCAGCTGGTAATGATTCAACAGAAGACTTTGTATTTATGCTTCATGAAATGGGCATTGAGACAGGGATTGATCTTTCTAAATTGATGGAATGTGTAGAGTTAATAAAAAGTTTCACTGACAGAGACTTAACAGGACATCTACATAAAATAAAGAATATAAAATTATAAAAATAACTTGGGATGGGTTGTTTTCATATAAAGGGGATTTGTTTATGGCGATTTTGGGCTTTCTTATGATTGGTATATTTTTATTGTTGGTTATGACTAACCGAGTATCGGTATTAATAGCATTTATTATTATACCTATTGTTTTCGCGCTTATAGCTGGTTTTGGAATGGAAATGGGAGAAATGATGCTAGCCGGTATCATAAAGGTTGCGCCTACCGCGATCATGATAGGTTTCTCTATTTTATATTTTGGTTTAATGATAGATAAAGGTCTGTTTGATCCAATGATTTCAACCTTATTGAGGTTTGCAAAAGGCGATCCATTAAAAATTGTAGTGGCAACGGCTATTATTACGTTAATTGTTGCTTTAGATGGTGATGGTTCTGCTACTTTTATGATTACGATGACAGCGTTATTACCAGTATACAAGCGTTTAAAAATGAATATAGTCGTCTTGGTTGGAGTAGTAGCTTTAGGAGCTGGAGTAATGAACATTATTCCTTGGGGAGGTCCTTTAGCTAGAGCGTTGGTAACTTTAGATGCGGAAGCTTCCGAACTATTTAATCCATTAATTATTCCAATGCTAGCCGGTATGATTTGGGTAGTTTTTGTAGCTTTTATTTTTGGGAAAAAAGAAAGAAAAAGACTTGGGATGCTTAGTTTTAATGGTCAGGTCTATGCAGAACTTGCTGCTAGTATTGAAATAAAGGAAGTTAAGCTTCCAAAACTTTTTTGGTTCAATTTATTATTATCTGTATTACTGATAACAGTATTAATTATAGATATTATCCCGCCATCTGTTTTATTCATGATAGCTTTTGCAATTGCACTGTTAGTAAACTGTAGAGATGTAAAATCTCAGCAAGAACAATTTGCGTCACATGCAACTAGTATGGTTTCAGTTGTATCGACAATATTTGCAGCGGGTATATTTACAGGTATTTTAACTGGAACGAAAATGATAGAAGCGATGGCTTTGACGACTGTATCTATTATTCCTGATTGGTTAGGCAGTCATTTACCTGTTGTTGTAGCGGTATTGAGCATGCCACTTAGTTTGGTATTTTCACCGGATGCTTTCTATTATGGAGTTCTTCCAATATTAAGCGAGACTGCTGTAAACTTTGGAATTGATCCATTGGTTATTGGAAAGGCTGCTCTACTAGGTAACGGAACTACAGGATTTTCTTTAAGTCCTTTAAATCCTTCTGTTTTTGTTTTACTCGGCCTTTCAGGTGTAAGTTTAGGTCAACATCAAAAGCATACTTTTGTGTGGGCGTTTGGGAGTACCATTGTGATGACTATCGTTGCGTTACTCATAGGAGTGATTCCATTTTAACTTCATTCAGCAAATGTTTTTTGCTGAATAAAGTTAAAGCTTCCGGCGGATGCCACAGATTTTTATCAAGCGAGCTCGATAAAATCTGGGCGCAAATACGCCGAGGCGTATTTGATTAGGATCAATAAAAGTAACTGGAGGAATTTGAAATGTTACCGTTAGAAGGGATTACAGTCGTAACTGTAGAACAAGCTGTTGCAGCCCCTTTTGCCAGCAGACAACTAGCCGACTTAGGGGCAAGAGTTATTAAAGTAGAAAGGCCAGATACAGGAGATTTTGCGCGACACTACGATTCTGAAGTGAAAGGAATGGCCAGTCATTTTGTTTGGCTTAATCGTTCAAAAGAATCTATCTGCATTCTGCATTGACTTAAAACAAGAGGAAGGTAAGGAAATATTAGATAGTTTACTAAGTAAAGCAGACGTTTTCATCCAAAACTTAGCCCCAGGTGCCATGGATCGTTTAGGGTTTAAGAGTTCTGATTTATTAAATAAGTATCCTGGATTAATAATTTGTGGAATATCTGGATATGGTTCTTCAGGGTCATATGCACATAAGAAATTAGGTGTTCATAATGCTTTTAATATCGCTAGTTCCAGTAAGAGAATTCGATCTTTAGCATTCGGATCAATAGATTTCACATTAGATATTAAAGGTGAACTCACTACCAATGGTTTAGAATTATTATTTGCACGTTCTCAACTTGTCATAGCCTCTAGAGCAGCACGTATAGAAAGTCCTATCGATACTGTATTTAGTGACTTTAAAGATACTGAAGGATTAACAAGAGAAACGAAACTTATCAAAGAATTAGGCTTTCAAGGGAAACTTGTTATACATCCAAGTCAAATTAGTATAGTTAATGATGTATTTAGACCTACACAAACGGAAGTTGAAAAAGCACATCAAATTGTAACCGCCTATGAAACATACAAAAAAGTGGGGAAAGGCGTTTTTGAACAGGATGGTAAAATGGTTGATTTACCTGTTGTAGAGCAAGCGAGAGAAGTCATAGACCGCAGTCAATACTAGTGGTGAATAGAAAATAGCCATCCAATCGAGCAATTTCGTTCGATTGGATGGCTACTTATGAGGATTTAATTACATTATTTTAGAAAGAAGCTTAAGCTCCAAATCTCTTCCGGTAACCGCACTTCCTACACATTTCTTCCACAGCTTCTCTTCTAGAAAATCCATCATAAAGATTATTTGCTCTTTCTCCTTCGATAATTTCTGAGAAAGGTTTGTCATTAATGTTACCGAGGTCAATCACACCTTCTCCGTCTAGACAGCAAGGTACGACTGTACCATCGACAAGAATGGCTGCTTGGCTGCGTAGGGCATGACAAAAACCTTTTCCGTCATCTTCCGGAGCTAGTAAACTTGGCCATTGGAATTCATGGTCTTGGTTAATATAAATGCGGTCTGCAATTTTAACTCCACTACCAGGAACAACTTTTTCTTCAATTTTGTAATCTAAGTTAAATTCTTTTTCTAAGATGTCTAATGTTTCTTGGTTTTTTCTCTTTTGTTCGCTTGTTGCATGAACCGGGTCTAAATTCCATAAGCGGAATGAGATGAGGACCCCTTGCGCAGCGGCTTCTTTTGCAAATGAAAGAATTTCCGCTAGGTATCCTTCGCGGTCGGTGGAGCCTTCATGTCCATCAAAACTATGGAGAGAAAAGTTCATTTGTCGTAATGCTGGTTTACCTAACAATTTATGTCTATTCTTTTTCAGTAGTGTCCCATTTGTTGTTATATTTACTTTAAATCCTTTGGCATGTGCCGCATCTAATAACTGATCGACTCTAGGGTGAAGAAGGGGCTCTCCTTTCACATGTAGATAAATATATTTCGTGTGTGGTTTGATCTGATCAAGTATTTCATTAAACTTATCTACTTTGAGGATATTTGCCTTCCTTGCAGTAGGAGGGCAGAAGCTGCATGCAAGGTTACATACACTTGTGATTTCGATATACATTTTTTTGAACGTTTTCAATGTTTATTCACCATTCCAGTTCTAATATTTAACTATACTCATTTTAACAGAAATACATACATTATTGGGTAGTATTTCAATAGATGAGCTCTTAACTGTGCATGATGTGAGTTAACTCTCTTCAATGATTAGAATGCATATTCCTTATGTATGTTGATTTTCTTATTTTTGCATAGTATTATGGTTCCATATAAATGGTACGATCATTTTGATTCATGGAGGTTATCAAGTGATTGAAGTGATAACAGTAGTACATTTTGTGATAGAATTGGCAAATTCAAAAGACTATCCCAAAAAAGTCGAGGAAATATTGCAGTCAAATACTTCAATACTTCAACATATAGAGACGATTAGTATCTCTCCTATAAGTGAAAATCTTAAAGTAAATGCCTCAGCTAAATATAGAGTATTGATTGAGGAAAGAAAAGAGCATAGATTTCTAGATGACTATGTAGGTCTTGTTCTTCCAATGTTTTACCATCGTTTTGAAGCTATGCCAGTAGCTAATCAAATTTACAAAATATCGCGCACAGGAAGATAAAATAATCACCTATTTGAGCCACTACTCAAATGGGTGATTATTTTAGTTTTTATTTATTTTTCAACAATAATCCCATCAAAAGCTGCTTTATAAATCGCGAAAATATCGTCTTTTAGTAATGGCATAGGACTACGTGCTAAAATACGTTTTTGATCGATCGCGTCATTCGTTAGACTTTCTAGTGCATCTTCTGTAATGTTAAAGCCTTTTAATGTAGATGGAATATTAACATCTTCTACTAAACGTTTTAATTCGGCAACACATTTATAAGAAGCTTGCTCTTGGGAAAGATTAGTAGAGCTAAAGCCCATGGCGTCGTAAATATCTTTCATGCGTTTTTCACAGCTTTGGCGAATATAGCCCATTACATATGGAAGTAATACGGCGTTTGAGTCACCGTGTGCTATATGGAATTGACCACCTAGTGGGTATGCTAATGCATGAACGCCTGCAACGCCTGCATTAAAGAACGCAAGACCAGCAAGATAGCTTCCGTAGCTCATATCCGTACGAGCTTGCTTGTCTTCGCCATTTGATACAGCAGTACGAATAGCATTATTGATTAAGCGAATTGCCTGTAGAGCAAGAGCATCAGAAATAGGGCTCGCATTTTTCGAGATATAAGCCTCCACTGCATGAGTTAGTGCATCGACACCTGTAGCGGCAGTTACTTTTGGTGGTAAAGAGATAGTTAAAGCAGGATCTACAATTGCCACGTCAGCTAATAAGTAATCATGAGTTACAACGTCTTTTGTTGTTTCCAGTGACAATACAGAAATGTTCGTTACTTCTGAACCTGTCCCTGAAGTAGTCGGGATTAAGATTGTAGGAAGCCCTTTTTTCGTAATTTGTTTTGTTCCAGTTAAATTTAAATAATCAGCGACGTTACCTTCATGCGATGCTAATACACCTGCGAGCTTTGTTAAATCTAATGCACTACCGCCACCCACGCCAATAACCATATCAAATTCGTTGTCACGAGTGTATGCAACAAGCTTTTCACCAATTGCTAACGGTGGTTCGGGTACTACTTCTGTATATACTTCAGTAGAGTAGCCAGCATTTTCTAGAGGTTCTACAACTTTATTAGTTAAACCGATATCTTTTAAAAACGGATCTGTAATGACAAGAATCTTTTTTACGTTAAAGCGATTTACTTCGTCTAGTAGGTGAGATAGTGAATCCCAGCCGGTATAGCTTATTGGTGTGAATGTAATTTTTTCAGACATGCTGTTCACTCCTTAATTGTGATTCCAAACAACTAGTTTTGTTTCTGTCATTTCATGAATTGCGTATTTCAACCCTTCTTTACCCGTACCGCTTTCTTTCACACCACCATATGGCATTTGGTCCACGCGGTATGTTGGAATATCATTTATCAAGACACCACCAACTTCTAATTGTTTAGAAGCCAGGAAAGCTGTTTGAATGTCGTTCGTAAATATACCTGCTTGAAGACCGTAATTGGAATCGTTAATCGCTGCAATGCCTTCTTCAACGGATGAAATACGGTTAACTACAACGATTGGTGCAAATACTTCCTGGCAAGATACTTTAGAAGTGGAGGATACATTGGTCAGAATCGTTGGCATGAAAACACCATTTTCAGTTGTGCCACCTGTTACAATTTCGGCCCCGTTTTGAACTGCTTCCTCTACCCAATCAATAGCACGATCTTGCTCACTAGGATGAATCATTGCAGAAATATCCGTCGATTCTTCGAATGGGCTTCCAATAACAAGTTGCTTTGTTGCTGCAGTAAATTGTTTAATAAATTCTTCAAATAATTCATCGATTACATACGTACGCTGCAGAGAAATACAAACTTGACCTTGGTTGGAGAAGGCACCCATGACACACTTAGGTACAATTTGAGATAAATCAACGCCTTTGTCGATAATTAGCCCAGCGTTTGAACCCAACTCAAGTGCAACTTTCTTCAAACCTGCCTTATTGCGAATGCCGATACCAACAGCAGGACTACCAGTGAACGTAATCATTTTCACTTTATCACTTTCAACTAAAGCATCGCCAACCGTTTTACCACTACCTGTAATGACATTAAAGGCACCTTTAGGTAAAGCTGTTTGGTCAATCAATTCAGCTAAAAATAGTGCTGAAAGGGGAGTTTGCGATGCTGGCTTCAAAACAATAGTGTTACCAGCTGCAATTGCCGGTCCTACTTTATGTGCAACTAAATTTTGCGGAAAGTTGAAAGGTGTAATGGCCCCAATTACTCCTATCGGCTGTTCAATTGTGTAGCCAAATCGATTTGCTCCGTTTTTCGCAGCATCCATCGGAATCATTTCACCAGTCAACCGTTTTGCCTCTTCTGCTGCAAACTTATATGTTTCGATTGTGCGATCAATTTCACCTAATGCATACTTAATCGGTTTAGCAGCTTCTAACGAAATTATTTCAGCGGCTTTTTGACGATTGTCGGCAAATAATTGAGAGATATGCTCCAAAACTCCCGCACGTTCATACGCAGTAAGCTCTGCCATTTGTTTTTTCGAAGCATCGGCCACCTCGATTGCTTGTTCTACCTCTTCGCGAGTCGCTTGTGGAATGTGTGCAATGACTTCTTTTGTGTGTGGCGACTTTAGTTCCGCATTTTTTTCTGAAGACTTCCATTCACCATTTACGTAGTATTGTTTGTTCATCGAACCATCCTCTCCTTTTATGCTTTTTCTGTAACTGATTGTTGATCTTTGGAAAATGTATTATCAACTTCTCCTTTGAAGAAGTTTTTACCGTAAATTAATAAACAAAGTAGAATACCTACAGCAAAAGCCCATGTAGCACCTTTGATACAAAGAACAGCAGCAATAATGCCTGCGATACCTAAATCTGTTTGGCTGCGCGCTTCAAGTACACCAACTTTCACACTTACGTAACCTTGAATTAACATAGTTAACGCTAAAGCAACACCTAAGATTGGTTGTACTAAGCTAACGATTGGTAGTAAGAGTAAACCTGTATTCGTACCCCAACGGAATGATCCAATTCCTCCAAAGAACGAATCCATCGCTTTACGCCCTTTTTTATAACGCTCTATCATTACTACTTGCATTGCTGTCCAGTTCGGACCACACATTGTAACGTCTGGACCTAAAATACTCATGAAACTGTTACGCAAACCGAAGATTAAGTGTGCGCGGCTAGGCTGATACTCAAGTTTTTCATCTGGACGGGCAGCAGCTCCATCTGCAACTAATACTTTGTTTTGTAATACATCTCCAAATAGTACAATATACGCTGCAAAAACTGTAGGTAATCCAGTAACGAACATGAGTAATGGTGGTAAACCTAACCCAAATATTGTGTATTCATTCCACAATGTTATGAAATCTGGAGATGAAAAACCCCATTCAATTTTTGGCCAAGATGCTTCACCAAACAATGGTGCAATAATTACCGCGATAATGATAACTGGGAAGATTCCTAGTTTAGCAATCGTACCCCAGAATGGGTTGCTTTTTTGGAATGTAGCAAAATGTTTAGAGAATAAAAGATAGAAACCAATTCCTATTGCAATTGTAATTGTCCAAGGAAAATCGTCAAATTTACCACCTATTTGGAAGACAGAAATAACTGCCGCTAAACCTGCACCAAGGATAATTCCTGATTTCATAGCCGAAGGAATTAATTGAACTACTTTTGTCGCTAAGCCTGTCGCACCAAGGAATATGGAGAGCAAACCAAGCGTCAACTGGAAGGCAATTAGCGAATGAACTCGTTCTGGTCCTTCAGGGAACTGTTGACAGTATAGTACGATTAACGGAATTGCTGGTGTAATCCAACCGGGTACAACTGGGTCACCAAGTAAATGGTGAGTCAAATAGAAAAGTCCGTTTAAAATGACAATTGCTAGAGCTACTTCAAATGGCATTCCAAGCAAGCTGGTTAATAGCGGAATCGCTGATAAATCAACCGCACACATAAGTAGTCCTTGAACATAGTCTGGCCATTCAAAACGATAATGAATAAAAGGTAAACGAATTTTAAAAGGTCCTGCTGGTATGTATGGAGCCTCTTCTCCATATTTCCTATCTTTCCATTTCATAAACTAATTTCTCCCCCTGTCATCAAATGAAACCCCTTACAAAACTGAATAAAAAAATGGAAGTTAAAATCTGAAATGAATGCGTAACCATTTATGAAGAAAAAATATTCTATGAAAAATGGTTACGTATTCATTTTGGCGATAAATATAAAACAAACCTTTTAAAAGTTTGTTTTATACTTTCCGCGTCGTGCTTCTATCAAACACTTTAACAGATTCAGTGATTTGTATGCAACTATTTTTTTTATTTTCAATCATTTCAATTAACTTGTAAATAGCTAAATAACCAAGGTTTTGCTCGGAGATGCTACCGACAGTAGTAAGTTGAACCAAACCGTGTCTACTCAAATCCACATTATCAATTCCGATGATACTAATATCTTCTGGGATAGTGAAATCTTCTTGAATTGCAATGTCTATTAAATATAAAGCAAGAGAATCTGCACCCGCGCAAATAGCGGTCGGGCGATGTTCCAGTTGCATTAATTCATGAAAAGCATGTGAAATATCTTGTTTGGAAGTGTCTGTATTAAAAATATACTGTTTAGGTAGAGGTAATTTATAATCTTTCATCGCTTGAAGGAATCCAAGATACCGGTTGTTGAATGTACTAACAGACAATGTTCCACCAACCCACGCAATGGCTGTATGACCTTGTTCAATCATATGCTTTGCTGATAAATAACCTGCTTCGTAATTATTGATTTCTACAAAATACTCATTCTTTTTATGTTTTCGATTATATGTAATAAAAGGAATATCCATTCGAGAAAGTTTATCGAATATCGGATCGTCTAATAATATACATGATAAAATAACACCGTCAACCTTATGCTCGATGGCAGTTGCGTATGCTTCATTTAACTTTTCGTCATTCACGAATTGTACATTAACACGGTAACCCATTTCAGTGGCATAATTGACGATGGCAGATGTCGTGTCAACAAAAAATGGATTGTGTAGTGGCCCTGATAAAAGAGCAATCGTACCGGTTTTATTTTGTACGAGAGAACGTGCATGTCCATTTGGGACATAGTTTAGATCGTTGATTGCTTTCATAACTTTATCAAAAGTAGGCTTTTTAACAAATTCCGGAGAATTTAAAACACGTGAAACAGTCGTTTGAGAGACCCCTGCGTGCTTTGCTACGTCTTTCGATGATACCAAAATAATCCCTCCTTTTGTATGAAGTAATGTATAGTGATAACTATATAAGGAATCTAGTAAGATGACTACTAAATATTATAAAATCTAAAGATGAAAAAGGAAGAGAGGGTTACAAATGTGTTTAATCAATTTTCAATTTCACGACCACCCAAACTATAAATTGATCGTTGTGGCAAATCGGGATGAGTTTTATGATCGGAAAACGGAACCCGCACACTTTTGGGAGGATGCCCCGAATTTATTAGCTGGTCGAGATTTAGTCGGATTAGGAACTTGGCTAGGTATTACAAAAGAAGGGAAATTTGCGGCATTAACTAATTATCGCAATCCTCTCGAAGTAGGGGATGGGAAGACTTCACGTGGTGAAATTGTACTAAATTTTTTGGTTGGTAATCTTTCATCAGAGGAATATCTTCATTCTTTAGATAGGAACAAAGAAAAGTACAATGGGTTCAACTTGATTTTAGGTAATCCAGGGAAACTTTACTATTATAATAACGTAGAGGGTGAAATTACAGAGATTGATCCGGGAACACATGGATTGAGCAATAAATTTTTGAATACAGCGTGGCCAAAAGTGGTTAAGGGAAGGGATAGTTTAAAAGCATATAGTTTAAAGAAGAAAGAAGTTCAATTAGATGAACTGTTTGCAATCATGACTGACGCAGAAATGGCTTTGGATGAAGACCTACCAAATACAGGAGTCGGTATTGAACTCGAGCGGAGTTTATCGGCGCTATTTATCAAAATACCTAATTACGGTACTCGTTGCTCCACGATTATATTAGTGGATCATACTAATCAAGTAACATTTGCAGAACGTACTTACGTGAATGGTCAATTTGCTAGTGATAAGCGTTTTTCCTTTCAACTAGCTTAAATTATTACTTATTTAGGGCAAAAAAAAATAACCATTCATAAGTTAAATACTTAGAAAGGTTAACATTTTAAAATTGGAGCGGGTGAAGAGAATCGAACTCTCATCATCAGCTTGGAAGGCTGAGGTTTTACCACTAAACTACACCCGCATTATTATGGTGGCTCAGGACGGAATCGAACCGCCGACACAAGGATTTTCAGTCCTTTGCTCTACCGACTGAGCTACTGAGCCGCTTCGATTTACGCTAAGCTGACAAAAAGATGTTTGCTTATCCTAAATCTCAAACTAATAAATTTATAAAAAATGGCGGTCCCGACCGGGATCGAACCGGCGATCTCCTGCGTGACAGGCAGGCATGTTAACCGCTACACCACGGGACCATTTGGTTGCGGGGACAGGATTTGAACCTGTGACCTTCGGGTTATGAGCCCGACGAGCTACCGAACTGCTCCACCCCGCGATAATAATATACTTACAAACATCAAATTGCTACACTAGAAGAAAGTAGGACACCTGCTTCGACTACGTCTGCATCGGTGTTAATCGTCATCTTCGTTTGACGATTTGCTCCACCCCGCGATAATAGTATACTTACTAATGATTTTAAAAATGGAGGAGGAAGAGGGATTCGAACCCCCGCGCGGTATGACCCGCCTGTCGGTTTTCAAGACCGATCCCTTCAGCCAGACTTGGGTATTCCTCCGTGTTACTTGTATGTTTCACTAATAATTATCAGCGACATATTATATTATAAACTGCCTTCCTGATAAATGCAATGCTTTTTTTATATAAATTTAAAAAAGCATTTTAATTGTTTTATTTTACTAATATAAACTATTTAATTAAAAAAGCACCTCTAACTAGAGATGCCATCCTAATTTACTCGTTTATAATTTCTTCGTAGCCTACCATTTTATCCAGATGGCTGGCAATCATTGCGATGATCGTACTTCCCTCTTCTTTTTTAAAGCTAAAGTTACTTTCGTCCTCGAAGAACTCGGAGTCTTCCGTCCAGATACGGTTAACTCTTCGTAGAACGCCATCTCCATTTGCGCTGTCGATACCAAATTGATAGGTTACTTCAATCTTATCCTCAATATAGAAAGCAGTAACTTCTGGAGTTTCCCATTCAACGTCAATTTCTTCTAGCGTAATTTCACCATCTAGCACTTCGTATTCCTCTTCTAAATCATAATAATCGTCGTCATCGTCCATAGATTCATGAAATCTTTCATGAACGGCCTCAATTATATCCATAATATCATCTAAAATAATTCTTGTTGGTTGTTGGAGTATTGTATCAAAACTCTCTTCGTAAAATTCTTCATTATAAGGGTCGAAAAACAGAGTAAAAAAATATTCTCTTTCATCTATATCCGTTTCGACAAAAAATTCAATTCGTGGATGCTTTGAAGCCTGATTTATACTCATATGTCCACGTTTGTCATATTCCTCGCAAATGGATTCCAATTGTTCCTGAAGCTCACTAGCTACTCTGTTAAACCATTCCATTGACATATCATCTTCGCCTCTTTTGTAGTATTTTTCCTCTTCTATCTTTTCCAGAATTGTTGATTTAATTCATGCTATTTAAAACGTTTTTTTGTTAGTTATACTGAATAGTTTTAGTTTGAATGGGGACGATAATTGACGTATGACCTTATTTAAAAAGAAGGAGGAATAAAAATGACTAAAAACACTCCAAAGCCAGATGATCGTTCTGATAATGTAGAAAAGCTTCAAGATATGGTGAAGAATACAAAGGACAATATGGAAGCAGCTGAAGAATTAATGGCTTATACTAATGGTAAGGAACGAGAGGCACTCAAACAGAAAAATGAACGTCGTGAAAAGAGTCTTGAAGGCTTTAGAAAAGAGATTATCGATGAAGAGAATGCGCGAAAAAACGGTTATTCATAATAATTAGTAAAAAGATGGAGAAAAATTCTCCATCTTTTTTAATTGCCAAACTTATCTCGTTTATATGAACATAGGTGCTTCTTTTTTGGACAATCTAAGTGAAAGAAGAAAGCTGCATGAGGTGATGTTCATGATAATTGAAAGGTCGTCTGAATGGAAAGAAGGTTTCATAAATAGAGTAGAAAATCAGGAACCATGGGATAATTGGACATTATATAAGATGAGTTATGAAGTAGTAAAAGCCAACCTCATTACGGATTTTTCTGGTCTTCAATCACCTAAATACTTACCAAACCTTACCCCACTAGCTCACCAATTAGAAGTGGCAGAAACGGTTATCTCTAGGATGAATGGAAAAGCGATTCTCGCAGATGAGGTTGGTCTCGGTAAAACGATTGAAGCAGGATTGATATTAAAAGAATATCTCATCCGTGGGCTCGTAAAGAAAGTATTAATTTTGGCACCAGCTTCTTTGATCAATCAATGGGTGGAAGAATTGAACTACAAGTTTTACATTCCCGCAATTGCCTACAAAAAAAATACACCAATCGATTACTACGATGTAGTTGTCATGAGTATGGATACCGCCAAAAAAAGCCCACATAAAGAACTTATATATGCACAAAATTATGACATGATTATTATTGACGAAGCACATAAACTTAAAAACCACAAAACGAAAATTTACGAGTTTGTTCAAGGTTTGAAGAAAAAGTTTTGTTTGTTGTTAACAGCAACCCCTGTTCAAAATAACGTATTCGAACTATTTTACCTCATTTCTCTGCTTAAGCCGGGCCATCTAGGTAATTACGAGACATTTCAATCCTCATTTTCTGCTAGTAAACACAGTCTGGAACACGATGAATACTTAAGAGAATTGGTTAATCAAGTAATGGTAAGAAATAGAAGAGAAGAGACTGGTATTGAATGGACAAGTCGTCGTGTTCAAACTATTCCAATTGAGTTTACGGATGAAGAAAGAGAAGTTTATGATTTGTTATTAGAGCTTAAAAATGTCTCGTCTGTCTTTTCGGGTGCATTTTCGATGATTACTTTGCAAAAGGAAATGTGTAGCAGTAAAGAAGCAACTTATTTGACATTAACAAAAATGCGTCAAAACTGTACCAACCAAGAGGAAATTGACTTCGTTGACGGTATTATTCAAAAACTAATGGGATTGGAAATAAATTCGAAGGCAGAAAAAGTGTATGAGATTATTTCCGAAGCAAACGATAAGGTCATTATCTTTACAGAATATAAAGCCAGTCAAGTTTACTTACAGTGGTATTTAAATTCCAAGGGCATCACAAGTGTACCCTTCAACGGGCAGTTTAATAAGAGCAAAAGAGAATATATGAAGCATCTTTTTAAAGAAAAATTTCAAGTGTTAATAGCAACTGAGTCCGGTGGAGAAGGGATTAACCTCCAATTTTGTCATCACGTCATAAATTATGATTTGCCGTGGAATCCGATGAAACTAGAACAACGAATTGGACGTGTCCATCGATTAGGGCAAGAACATGATGTTCATATTTACAATTTAGCGATCGAAAATACAATTGAAAAAGATATTTTAGATTTACTTTACGTTAAATTAGATGTCTTTGAAAAAGTAGTAGGGGAGCTGGACGATATTTTATCAACTTTTAAGAAGACAATTTGAGGAGGACCAATATGTATCCACAGCAAGTTCACGATTACTTACAGAAATTCTTCAAAGAAAATAATTGTGAAATAGTAGATGGTAATGAGCACTACATGACGGTTCAATTAACAGTGGATATGGATAAAAAAATTATGAATCGTCCTTTTCATTGGCAGTATATAGAAAATACAAACGGTGTACCAGACCCGGCCCAATTAACTTTAATCACCGACCAAAATAAAATAAGTAAGAATATGAAAGGAGAAGTGGTACATTTCGGTTCTCCTAGGCTAAATCAGCTTTTTCAAACGACGAAAGAGCTAGGTGCCTATGTACAAATGTATGAACGTGTATTAAACAACTTGGAAACGAAACCTATTTTAACCCCATGGCTAGGGGTGAATTATAAAGTGTCTTATTATTGTGACCGAACGAAGGAAATGCTTCATTCTTTAGGCATAAATTTAATGACTGGTGAGGTTATAAACGGTTTTCAGGAGTCGTTAGCTACAAAAGAGTTGGATACACAGAAGTCTGAACGGGCATTTCTATTACCATATATTATTAAGCCTATCCGTGCGCTAGATAGATTAGATGCTGTAATTGAAAATATAATACAACAGGAAGATCACGCATGGGCGGAAGAAGCAAAAGGTAGATGGCAAAAGGATCAAATCATATTAGAGCACTTTTACAAAGGAATAGAAGACAAGCCAGAATGTTATGAAATGGAGAAAAAAGCAATGGAAGAACAATACGAGCAAAAAATAAAAATCGACATTGTAAATGGTGGATTATTTTACATGAAATGAAAAAAGGTACTGCTGAAGAAGGTTTTCCTTTCAGCAGTACCTTTTTAATGGTCAGTCTTTAGAATCGATTTCTGCATCGTTCATAATCGGAACGAGTTCAAAAATCTTTTGATCTTCAAAGACATCTACCAAACGTTCGAGCCACTCATAATAATTTTTAATATATTTTAGTTTTTCGATATCGATTTGGACTTCTTTTTGTAATTCCTCGCTAGCTGTAGGATCTGTTGATAATTGCTCGAGTTCAGCTAATGATTTTTTTATCGCAACTAAATGAAGCGTAACGGATCTCCGCCATTTGATCGAAAACAGATCGATAAAGCTTTGGTACCAATCATCTGTCACTTTATATAAATCTTTTCGAACACCTTTTTTCCAAGCGCGTTCGACTAATTTTAAATCAGACAAAGCTCTAACGGAAGTGCTCATGCTTGTTTTACTCATACCAAGCTTTTCCGTCATGTCATCCAATGTTAATGGTTCATTTTGAAAAAACATCATTCCGTACTGTCTACCTGCAGAAGGTACCAAACCGTAGAGATGTATATTTTGTGCAATTGTCTCGATAACACGTTCCCGGGCTTTTTCGAGTTTTTCGTAACCTTCCATTTACGTCTTCCCTCCACTGAAATCAGCTTCTCTTCACTAAACTAGCTGACTTTATTAAATGTATTATATCCTTCGTTAAAAAGCAATTTTTTTCTTTATAGTTTGTACAGTTTTTACTGTACAAACTATAAATAAAGTTATTACGGTTGTTTTGCAAACATATTACATATATAATGATTAGGTGTTCATTTATTATGAGCGGTTAGGAGTGTGTATATGAACGAACAAAGTATCAAGAAAAAAATCGTAGTAAAAGATACTACGAAAATTTTCGGAAAGAACGTGAAGCGAGCAGTACAGCTTCTAAAAGAAGGAAAGTCGAAAGGTGACATTTTAAGAGCAACCGGTGCAACTGTAGGGGTTAAAAATGTAACTTTTGATGTCAATGATGGTGAAATATTTGTCATTATGGGTCTTTCAGGAAGTGGTAAATCAACCTTAGTTAGAATGTTAAACAGATTGATTGATCCGACAGTAGGGCAAATTTTGCTTGATGGAGAAGACATTGTTCAGATGAATAAAGAGCAGCTACGTGAAGTAAGACGTAAAAAAATAGGTATGGTTTTTCAAAACTTTGCTCTCTTTCCACATAAGACGATTGTTGAAAATACCGAATATGGTTTGGAAATCCAAGGGGTTCCAAAAGATCAGCGCCGAATAAAAGCGGTCGATTCATTAAAACTTGTTGGTCTTGCTGGATATGAAGATCAATACCCGAACCAACTAAGCGGCGGAATGCAACAACGCGTGGGACTTGCAAGAGCACTAGCTAATGATCCAGATATACTACTAATGGATGAAGCTTTTAGTGCACTAGATCCCCTTATTCGGAAAGATATGCAAAATGAACTCCTACAGCTTCATAGTGATATGGGGAAAACGTTTATTTTTATCACCCATGACTTAGATGAGGCACTTCGAATTGGAGATCGCATCGCATTGATGAAAGACGGAGAAATTGTTCAAATTGGTACACCAGAAGAGATATTGATGAGTCCTTCCAATGAATACGTAGAACGCTTCGTCGAGGACGTTGATTTAGCGAAAGTATTAACAGCAGGACATATTATGAAAAAGGCAGAAGCTATACAAGTGGACAGAGGACCTCGCGTTGCCCTTCGTTTAATGAAACAACTCGGAATTTCTTCTATTTATGTTGTCGATAAAAGTAATCGTTTAATGGGAGCAGTCACTGCACAGGATGCGGTAGCAGCATCGGAAACAGATAAGTCACTAGAAGATGTATTAATCTCTAATCTTCCGATGATTTCGCCAGATACTGTGTTAACGGAGTTTTTTGATGTTGTATCGACTGCGTCCATTCCGGTAGCAGTTATTAGTGAAGATCAAAAGTTACTAGGAATTATTATTCGTGGCGCACTGATTGGTGCTTTATCTGGTGACAACCAGTTTATTAATAATGATGGAATAATCGCACCAGCTGACCAATTGAATACGGAGGTGATATAAGATGAATGAATTATTACCTAGACTTCCGTTTGCAGATTGGATAGATAGCGGTGTCGATTGGCTCGTTTCTACATTTGGTTCCGTATTGGACGGGATTGCAGATGTATTAGGAGGGGTTGTTGAAGGAGCGGTAACCGTTCTAGATATGGTCCCATCCATTTTACTTGCGATCATCTTCGCATTAATCGCTTATTTTATTTCCACGAGAAAAATTGCCTTCTTTACATTAGTCGGGCTTTTATTCATTGATTACTTAGACTATTGGTATCCAATGCTTCAAATGTTAGCCCTTGTATTGACATCGGTCTTTTTGGCCGTAGTAATCGGTATTCCAATTGGTATTTGGGGCTCGCAAAAAGCGAGTGTTCGTAAGGTGGTCAATCCGCTACTTGACTTAATGCAGACAATGCCTGCATTTGTTTACTTAATACCTGCAATTTTCTTCTTTAATATTGGTGTCGTTCCAGGAGTAGTAGCGTCGGTCATTTTTGCGATGCCTCCGACAATTCGTTTAACGATGTTAGGAATTGAACAGGTCCCAAAAGATTTAATAGAAGCGACAGAAGCATTTGGTTCTACGACTGGTCAAAGATTAATGAAAATACAAATTCCACTTGCTAAACCAACGATTATGGCCGGTGTCAATCAAAGCATCATGCTAGCTCTATCCATGGTTGTCATTGCATCGATGGTTGGTGCACCAGGACTTGGGGAAGAAGTTTACCGATCTGTAACACAATTGAAAACCGGTGTAGGTGTTGAAACCGGGGTTTCTATCGTTATTGTTGCGATTATTTTAGATCGTATTACACAACAAGCCGGAGCAAGAAAGAAAAAAATAGGGGGAAAATTATCATGAATTTAGCTAAAAAGATTACAGGTTTAGGGGCAATCGCCCTATTATCACTTGGGCTTGCAGCATGTGGGTCAGATGAGGATAAAGGTTCTACTTCAGAAGCGGATTCAGTCGGAGAATCGGTCAAATATAAAATAACGGGTATTGACCCAGGTGCTGGCATTATGGAAGCAACTGAACGTGCTATAACAGATTATGAATTAGAAAAATGGGATTTAGTTTCTGGTTCAAGCGCCGCAATGACTGCTGCTTTGAAAAAGGCGTATGATGCAGAAAAACCAATTATTATAACAGGTTGGACGCCGCACTGGAAGTTCGCAAAATACGATTTGAAATATCTTGAAGATCCAAAAGGTTCATATGGTGGGGAAGAAGAAATCCATACAATAGGTCGAACAGGATTACAAGAAGATTTACCTGAAGCTCATCAAATATTATCAAACTTCAGCTGGTCAGAAGATGATATGGGTGAAATTATGATCGCCATCCAAGAAGGTGAAAAACCAGAAGTAGCTGCACAAAACTGGGTAGATGCAAATGCAAATAAAATTGCTGTATGGACAGACGGTGTTGAAAAAGTTAATGGCGATGAAATCAAGCTTGCATATGTTGCATGGGATAGCGAGATCGCTAGCACAAATGTGATGAAAATCGTATTAGAAGATATGGGCTATAAAGTAACAACAGTACAAGTAGAAGCAGGTCCTATGTGGACTGCAGTTGCTGATGGTAGCGCAGATGCATCTCTAGCTGCATGGTTACCAATAACGCATGCAACGTATTCAGAAAAATTTGATGGAAAATTTGAGGATCTCGGTGCCAGTATGACTGGCGTGAAAATCGGTTTAGTTGTCCCTGCTTATATGGACATTACATCTATTGAAGATTTACAAGAATAAAAAGTATATAGAAAGCTCATCATTCGTAACGGATGATGAGCTTTTTTGCGATTGAGGAAATTATCAAATCTCTGACATGTGGAAAACTTTCTCGCAATAACATAGGGTATGCCGTTTATTTGTTTTAAGCATAATATAGGGATAATGCGTCTTAAAGAATTTACCGCTAGGATTTCCGCTTCAGGGCGGACGCTTTCCGAGGGGTGAGCGATGAGCCTTCACCGCCGCTTGCGCGTACGTTGTGAAGTCTCATCTGTCTCACTTGATCCCTCCGGAGTCGCCGCCCTTCCGCTCCAATCCACTATTTCTTGAAGATAAAATCCAATAAATGGTTGAACGAGACAAATCCACTGCGAACGCGACAAAGACTACCCCGAGTGCGACAAAAAGACCGCCCAACACGACAAACCAGAAGATCCTATCTTTAAGACGCATTATCTCTATATTGTGCAAGCTATCCCCTATAAGGGTAGTTTTTCATGAACAATTCGATTGCATATCATATTTTATTGGAATACCATGAAGAGAGGAATGAAATCAATTGAAGTTTAAGGGGGATTACGTAAATGGATGCAATAGAAGTACTAACCAATTTAGATAAACTAAAAGTGTGTTTTCAGCCGATTTTTAGTGCGGATGAACATGTCGTTATTGCATATGAAATCTCTGGTAAGCTGATTGTTGATGATCAAGAGGTGAATTTGAATTCATTTGCCTACGATGAGGAAATTCCAGAAGAGTACCGTGTGGAAGTGACACATAAAATTTGGAGTCTTGCCCTTTCTCAATTAACGGAGGAAGCGAAGAAATTTGATATTTATTTACCTTGCAACGCCAATTTGCTTGTGCTCGACTATGGGGAGAGTTATTTTGATATCATCAAACAATATATTCCGGAAGATGAGCTTGAACGCATTGTTATTGTCGTTTCGGAGCATGACTTTAAAGGTGCATTTAAAGAACTGAATAATGTGCTTCGTTATTACCGAACATATGGGATAAAAATAGCTATAAATCAAGTTGGCTCAGAAAGTCATCTAGATTATATAAACATGCTGTCACCTAATATTTTGAAGCTGAATATTGCAAAGTTGAGCTATGAGTCTTGGGGTGTGGAAAACGATTTGTTCACATCACTTAGTACAATGGCGCGTAGAATGGGTGCAAATATGTTATTTGAAGGCATTGATAGTGTGCACCAGCTCCAATTTGCATGGAAAAATGGTGGGCGATATTATCAAGGAAAATATTTAGCAGAAGTACATACAGCTACGATTCCACGTGATCAATTAAAAGAAAGTTTTAAAGAAAAATGTCAGCAGTTCATCTCCGCAGAAAAACGACTTCTTGAAGAAAACTATAAGGAGTTAAAGGCTTTGCAGAGTATATTAGAAAAAACCGTACACCTTTTAAAGCCTACGAGCAATGATCCGGAGCAGCTTCTTGCACTCGCACATGCGCTTGATGATTATTCTTTCCGTCTATATATTTGCGATGAAGAAGGCTTTCAAACATCTACTAATATTATGCGGATTAATAACGAGTGGCATATACAAAAAGAAGCGATTAATAAAAATTGGAGCTGGCGTCCATACTTTTTAAAAACGATCATTACTATGCGCAATGACCAAAATGGTGTTTTTTCTGATGTATATAGCGACATCGACACTGGAGAAATGACGCGAACATTTTCAGTGCCAATTTATGCAAATGGGTATTTATTCATTGATATTTCCTATGAATACTTATTTAAACATAATATTTTCAGGTAAAACAATAGATCTCCATCACGTTATGAAAAAAATTCAAATGCTGAAAGAGGCATGATTGAAGAAGTTCGTGTCGAAAGTTAAATAACTTTTGTAACTCCATCTATGACCAATCGTCATAGATGGAGTTTTTTTACGTTGAAGAAGTAAATAAATTCAATAAAATACCATTCGAGATAAGTTATATAGACTGTTTAGTTGTAATAATATAGAAAAAATGTACGTGGTATTTCACTAAATGTAGATATGCAATTTTATGCAATTATCGACAAAATACTAGTTCTTAAGTTTCATAAATAAGATTGACAATACCGCTGTGCCTGAAGTAGTATTCAGAATATATAAAAAATTACAGAAATGACCTTGGAAGGAGAATCCGAGTGGAGCCTATTTTAGAGATAGAAGCCGTGTCTTTGCAATTCGGTGGAGTAAAAGCATTAGATGACGTCACCTATCATATACAAAAGGGAGAAATCTTCTCACTTATTGGTCCCAATGGAGCAGGGAAAACAAGTATGCTCAACTGCATTAGCGGTTTATACCATCCAACTAGCGGTTCAATCCGTTATAAAGGACAGGAAATAGTGAACATGAAGCCTTATCATCGGACAACACTTGGGATTGCACGGGCCTTTCAAAATATAGCACTGTTTGCTCATATGTCAGTATTAGACAATTTAAAGTTAGGTAGACATACACTAATGAACTCGGGTGCAATAAGCGGAGGATTTTATATTGGCAAAGCGGCAAAAGAAGAAATTGAGCATCGGAAAAAAGTAGAGGAAGTCATTGAGTTTCTAGAGCTGCAAGATATCCGACATACGCCCGTTGGAACGCTCCCTTACGGATTACAAAAACGAGTGGAAGTAGGCAGAGCGCTAGCACTCGGACCGGAGTTAATCCTATTAGATGAACCAATGGCTGGGATGAACAATACAGAAAAAGATTTGATGGCTCGTTTCATACTAGATATGCATGAAGTAATGGATATAACCGTTGTATTAATCGAGCATGATTTAGGGATCGTCATGAATTTATCTGATCATATTGCAGTTTTAGATTTTGGAAAACGTATCGGATTTGGTACTCCGGAAGAAATACAGAAAAATCCGGATGTAATTCGAGCTTATATTGGGGAAGAAACCGTTATTTAGAAAGGTGGAACAAAAATGGGGTCAGAAAAAACATTACCTAATCTTTTAGCGGAACGTGCGTCTAAGCACGAACACGAAGTTGCACTCAGGCAAAAACATCTAGGAATATGGAACGAAATCACATGGGGTGACTATTTTAAAAAGGTAGAGCAATTGTCCATTTCGCTTGCTAAAAGGTTGGATTTTAAAAGCGGTGAAAAACTTGCAATCATAGGCGAAAATCGACCGCAGTGGCTCTATTCACAAATGGCGGCTCAAAGTTTAGGTGGCATATCGGTTGGAATTTATCAAGAGTCGCGTCCAGAGCAAATTGTCTATTATTTAAACGACTGTCAGGCACGTATTGTTGTAGTGGAAGATCAGGAGCAAGTAGATAAATTGCTCGAAATCGAAAAAGAGATACCACTTGTCGAACATATTATTTTTTACAATAAACAAGGAATGCGCCATTATAAGCATTCGAAGCTAATAGACTTTGATGAGTTATTAGATCATGGGACCAGTTTAATAGAAGATAATCGTCACTTAATTCAAGAAAAATTAGCGCAGAGACTAGGAAACGAGTATGCACTGGTTGCTTATAGCGCTGCAACAACTGGAAATCCAAAAGGGGTTTTACTAACACATGAAAGTTTAATAGAGGCCGCTAAAAGCCTTACGATGGTAGACAAAATGGAAAACAAGGATGATTATTTTTCCTTTTTACCGCTATCTTGGATTCACGAACAAGTGATAAGTAGCGTTATTCCTTTAACAACTGGAATCGTTATAAATTTTCCGGAAAAGCCACATACGGTTATCGGTGATTTACGCGAGATAGGTCCCCATACACTGCTAGCACCGCCAAGAGTTTACCAAAAGATCATGTCTGATTTTACGATAAGAATGGAAGGGGCAAGTTGGTTTAAGAAAAAAGTCTACCAAACTTTTAAAAAGATTGGTGACAAAATGGCACAAGAGAAGATAAAGAAACAAACACTTTCGTATGGGGAGAAACTCATGTATCAACTAGGTGATTTCCTCATTTTCAGTGCAATCCGAGATCATCTTGGTTTATCTAGGATAAAAAGGGCGTACATTGCGGGAGCGGCACTTGAAGCGGAAGCTTTTTATTTCTTTCATAGTATTGGAGTTAATGTAAAACAAACGTATGGAGGGACAGAATTAGCTGGAATTGCATTTGTTCAGCATGATAATGATATTAATGTGGAGAGTGCGGGTGTACCTCTGCCTGGAACGGAAGTGAGAATTGGAGAAGATGGAGCTATCTACGTAAGAAATTTCTCTATTTCTACGGAGTATTTACATGAGGAAGATCGCGAAACAAACATCGACGGTTGGATTACTCTTGGTGATTGTGGACGCTTAGGAACAGATGGACATCTTTATATGCTTGATCGCGGGGAGGATATTATAAAGGACCAAAATGATAAACTCATTTATCCGAGAATAGTAGAAAGTAAATTGAAAACAAGTCCTTATATCCAAGAGGCTGTCTGCTTCGGCAAGGATAAGCCCTATATGACTGCTATATTAAATATCGACTTGAATAGCGTAGGTCGCTGGGCGGATAAAAATAGAATTGTTTACACGGAGTATTCTGATTTAGCTAGAAATGCCCAAGTTGTAGAGTTTATCGAACAACAAGTTACTGGGTTAATGGGTCAAATACCAGCTTATGCACGAGTAAAAAAGTTTACTATTTTACACAAACAGTTTACTGCGGATGATGCTGAACTCACGCGTACATTAAAGGTAAGAAGAAAGTTCATCGAGGATAAGTATAAGATGCTTATAAATGGTATGTATTCTGAGACTCAAAAAGTGACAATGACTAATTTTGAAAAAGAATCTATAGGGGAGATTAGTTTGCAAGTCATTCAGTTGAACATGAAACAGGGGGTGGCATAAACATGACATTTTTTCTTCAAATGCTCGTAACAGGAGTGGTAGTCGGAAGTATTTATGGACTTGTCGCATTAGGGTTTGTTCTAATTTACAGAGCTAGTGGCGCATTGAATTTGGCGAATGGGGAATTCGTTATAATTGGACCTTATGTCTGTTTAATCTTAATGACCGCTTATAAAATTCCATTCATCTATGCGCTACTTATAACGCTTGTCTTTAGCGCTGTTCTTGGATTAGTTGTCGAGAGACTGGTAATTAGACCTATACAGAATGCACCGGTTGTCTCGGTCATTATGGCCACCATAGGATTGTCGAGCTTACTAGGCGGTGCAGTGCATATGATTTGGGGGCATCAGACACGGACATTTCCACCGGTTTTTCCACAAACCCCTATTAATATTGCGGGAGTAATCATTACTCCTGTTTATCTTTGGTCATTTATAGTGGTAGTTTTGTTACTTGTCATTTTTTCTCTCTTCTTCAAGTTTTCTAAAATGGGGATTGCTATGAGAGCGGTCGCAGATGATCGTCAAGCAGCTCTATCCATGGGGATGAGTGTGAAGTACGTCTATGCTGCAACTTGGATGATTGCTGCGGTTGTGGCTGCTGTTGGGGGAGTCCTCCTTGGTAACATAAATGGTCTAAGTCCTACCATGTCCGCTATCGGGTTAACGGTTTTACCAGTCGTTATTCTAGGAGGCCTCGATAGTGTTCTAGGAGCAATTATTGGAGGATTTATCATTGGTATTCTTCAAAATTTAGCTGGAGGATATTTGGACCCTCTTGTAGGAGGGGGTTTGAAGGATGTTGTTCCTTTTATCATTGTCCTCCTTATATTGATGCTAAAACCACATGGATTATTTGGTAGTCGAAGAATCGAGAGGGTGTGATAGATTGCGTAATTTATTTGTAAGGGAAAGCGGGAATTATAAAACTTCCTATAGCGACGATATGAAGTTGTTTGGGACTACTGGAGCTAAAGTTAAAGCCCTACTCATTGTGCTTATCGTTCTCTCATTGCCTCTTTTGGTGTCCAACTACTGGATAGGACTGCTCACATTATGTGCAATTGCGTCTGTTGGGGCAATCGGTCTTAATATTTTGACCGGCTTAACTGGCCAAATATCGATAGGAGTAGGAGCTTTTCTAGGGGTGGGAGGTTATACTTCAGCAATATTGACATCCACTTATGGCTTGAGCTTTTGGATTGCGTTGCCAATAGCAGGAATTGTAACGGCTCTAATAGGCGGTCTATTTGGGATTCCGTCATTACGCTTGAAGGGCTTGTACTTAGCAATTGCCACCCTAGCTGCTCAAGTCATTATTCTTTTTGTTATTAGTAGGTGGAATAGTGTAACAGGTGGAACCGCAGGAATGATCCTTAACCGACCTACAATTGGGGAGTTTTCTTTATCAAGTAATACAGGTTATTACTATTTATGTGCAATTATTCTTTTATTAACTATATTGTATGCAACAAATTTGATAAGAACACGAACTGGTAGAGCTTTTTTAGCGGTCCGTGATCGTGATATTGCAGCACAAATTATGGGGATTAATCTATTCCAATATAAAGTAATGGCATTTGCTATAAGTTCCTTTTTTGTAGGAATTGCTGGTGCGTTATTAGCGCATTACACGATGATTGTTAGCCCGGAACTTTATAGTTTTCATGTATCGATAGAATATTTGGCTATGATCTTAATCGGAGGCTTAGGTAGTATATTTGGTTCCATTTTGGGCGCTGTTTTTATTACACTTTTGCCGGTAAGTTTAAGTTCCATCATTGACGTTTTAGCTGCTTTTGCGCCGGATTTGTACCAACTGCTTTCCGCTTTTAAAGACTTTGTATTTGGTGTAGTAATTATTTTGTTTTTAATATTTGAACCAGGTGGGTTAGCTCATATTTGGCTCAATATGAAGAATTATTTTAAATTATGGCCATTTTCTTATTAGTAGTATGTGTTTATAAAAGAGGGGGATATTCGTGAAAATTAGAAAAAGTATGTTTACAAGCTTGTTAATGGGAATAATATTCGTTTTATTGCTTGGTGCATGTTCAGATGAAAAGGTAGCAGTAAATGGAGAAGTGAAAAAAGGGGATAGAACAGTTGTAATAGGTGGACTTTACGATATTACTGGAGGAACTGGTGATGTAGGGACGCCATATGCAGAAGGGGAGCAAGCGTATTTCAAGTATTTAAAGAGTAAAGGTGGAGTAGATGGACTAACGATTGAGTTGACCGGAAAAGACTATGCTTATGAAATTCCTCAAGCGCAGAAAATTTATCAGGAACTTCGTGATAAGGAAAAGGTTTCTGCTGTACTTGGTTGGGGAACTGGTGATACGGAAGCTTTGCGTCAACAAGTAGCTAGTGATAAGCTACCATTCATGTCTGCTTCCTATTCAGAGAACTTAAAGAGTCTAGAGGAAAGTCCATATAACTTCTTGGCTGCCGCATCTTATTCAGACCAAGGGCGCTCCGCATTGAAATGGATTAAAGACAATCATAAAGGATCTGATCCAACAGTGGCGCTATTATACAATGATACTGCATTTGGACGTTCGCCGATTGAAGATATTAAAGCATATGGCGTGGAAATAGGAGTGAAAATTGTGGATGAGCAAATCGTTGATGTGCGAGCAACAGAAGCACAATCTCAATTGCTAAACATGCAAAAGAAAAATCCTGACTATGCCATTATTCAAGAAACATGGGGAGCGACAGCAACCATATTAAGAGATGCTAATACGCTTGGAATTGAAACGCAATTTATCGGATTGAATTGGGCATCTGGTGAAGGAGTAATTGATATTGTTGGTGCTGACATTGCGGAAGGATATATAGGAATTCTTTCACATGCAATGCCATCAGAAGATCTTCCGGGAATGGCTGATATAAAAGAGTATCTAGATGCAGAGGGGAAGACTTTGGAAGACATAAACCAAAAATTCATTCAAGGATGGACAACTGCCAAAATTTTAGTAGCTGGAATTCAGGAAGCTGCTAAAAATCATCCGGATGGTGTTTTAACTGGGGAAGAAATTCGTTCAGGTCTGGAGTCTTTAAAGGATTTGGATCTTGGTGGTTTAGGAGCTCCTGTAAGCTTTAGTGCAGATAGCCATACAGGTACTGAAAAGACACGTCTTGGTATTGTAAAGGGTGGGAAATGGGAGCCGTTAACTGATTATTTCAGCCACAAAGATTAATGAATGGATACAAATAAATGACTTTAGTGGAGAGGAGAATAAGATGCTCCATGTAAATAATATTGAAGCGGTCTACTCGAAAATCATATTAGCCTTGAAAGGGATGTCGCTTCATGTACCAGAGGGAAAGATTGTAGCGCTTTTAGGAAGCAATGGAGCAGGAAAATCGACAACCTTAAAGTCGATTTCAGGGCTGCTTTCCGGTGACAGGGGACAAATAACGGCTGGTACAATCGAGTTTCAGGGGAAAAATTTGAACAATATTACGCCTGATGTAATTGTAAAGAATGGCATATTTCTTTGTATGGAAGGGCGGCATGTATTTAGAGATTTAACCATCGAGGAAAATTTAATGGCGGGGGCTTATTCACGAAAGGATCGTACCAATATTAAAGCAGATATGGAAAAGATATTCGTCTATTTTCCAAAACTAAAAGCTTTACGCTCAAGAAAAGCAGGTTATTTGTCTGGTGGAGAGCAACAAATGCTTGCAATTGGTAGGGGGATTATGGCAAAACCAAAGCTATTATTACTGGATGAACCATCTTTGGGGATTGCACCGTTACTTGTAAAAGAAATTTTTCAAATCATTAAGAGAATCAATCAAGAAGAGGGTACTTCCATGTTAGTAGTGGAGCAAAATGCTAATATTGCCCTGTCCATTGCTGACTATGGATATATTATGGAGAATGGTAGGGTCGTCATGCAAGGAAATGCGGACTATCTATTATCAAATGAAGAGGTTCGCGAGCATTATTTAGGTATAGGAAAAGAGGAAAAGAACTATAAAGAGAATAAAGTATATAGACGTCGACAAAGAGTAGTATGGTAATCTCATTTTAATGATCTGGTCATGCCAGTAGAAAAGAGTATGTTCACATCACCATCCCAAATTCGATAAGATGAGGATTTTTTCGGTATGCTATTTAGTTAATTGTAGAAATCGTAAAAGGCTACAAATGAATGAAAGTACCAGGTTACTATAAAAATTAGGACTATTATAGAGCCTGGTACTAATTATTGAACTTAATCTATGGTGCTTTTCCAACCATTATAAAGAGATGGATTAAGATTCTTTACATGTTGCATGAACTCTTCTAAATACCCTTTTTTTTCTAATCCTTTGAATAACTTAGTAGGATTAGATCTAAACGAGCCAAATGCCCTCTTAAGATCGATTACTTTTACTTCCATATTTTCATTAAACAAAATATGACGAACCTCTGTATCACGTCTCTCAAATCCTACTCTTTCCAATTCAGTCAACATAGCTAGAATTTTTTTCACTATTGGTTCAGGCAGTTGCTTCTCTATTTTTAGATACTGAGGAAGAGAGATTCCTTTCACATACTCCATAACTATATAGTTTGGTCCATCCTCGTAAAGTCGGGGAATAACAGGAGATGATTGTCCCGCTTGTAGCGCTTTCAGTTCTAATTCTTTCGTTTGCTCTTTTTCAAAAATTTTAACGCAACGGTCTGCTGTCAATTGAAAAACAGATCCATCTGCTCCTTTTCCTATCAGTTTATATTTCTTTAAATTCTTAGTACTAGGTTTTCCCTTATTCTTTGCTACTATTGCCGAAAACTCTTCCATTACTTATACACCCCCTTACTATTAAAAAAAATTGTATTAATATAATCCGAGTTCTTGTCCCCAAGTCGTAATTTTTTCCAAGTATCTTTTTAGAAGTACACTTTTTTCTCCCCTTAACACCCTGCGAAGGTGATTAAGCAGCCTTTTCTCTAAAGTTCTCTGTAAATAAGTCATTTTTAGAAGTTGTAGTGGATCTGTTTGAAATGTAATCCCGTGCTTTTTCATTTCTTCACTGTATAAATGGACACAATGTTTTCGAATCTCATCTGCATCCTTATGCCAATCCGTTCGAAAATCGATTAATATTTCGACTAAAACGACAAGATCAAACCAAACAGGAGCATATTTTGCAGATTCCCAATCGACCAATCGAATTTGCCAATCTTGATCTTTTCTTGCATTGTGACAGCTAATATTATGAACATGAAGATCTCCATGTATAATACTCTGTCCATTTTGCATAATTTCTGGGAAATAGATGGGGCCTTTTTTCAATATTTGTTGAATGATATTATAGCTAGGCGCCACTACTTCCCTTAAACTAGGATCTTTCATTGCTAAATCAAGGTATTTCTTCGTATTTTTTATATGTTTGTTTCGCTCTGAAGCCATCGACTTTGAATGATAATTGGGGAGCCAAGAACCAAAAACTTCTCCATGCTGGAAAATACGATTCTCAAATGTCTGTGCATGAAACCTCGCCACGATTGGAATGATTTGATCATAGTGTTTTGGGACGAGGGTAATTTGCCCCCGTAATGGCTCCACATATTCTATAAATATCCAGGTTTCATTCGTATTTACATTCGATTCGACCCAATATACTTTTGGCATAAACTCATGCAGAATTTTATTTGCTTTTAAATACATATTAATTTCAACTGTATGATTTTCATTTAGTGGCGGTTTGTAAATTTTAAGCACAATTGGAATGGATTCCACTTTATCCTTAATCATCAGTTTCCATATACTCGTTTTTTCACGTGAATTTTTGAGACATTCTATTTGTGTGTCAACTAGTTCGACATTTTTACCGAGAACATCTTCAAACTTGTCTTTCCAACTAAAATGCTGCCACTGTCTTATGATCTCATCGCTACTGCTCATATGACCATCCACTCCTTTTCATCGTCTCCACCATAAATTTCGCAGATGGGATATAAAGCTTCGAATAAATGGAAGTGGGTCATTCCATGCAAACAGGGCTTCTACTTTTTTCCCTGATAGACCCTTTAACCAGTTGGCGATTGTCATCTTCCCGTTTCTTCGATTTTGAACAAAAGAGATAAAATCTCGGACTAGATAAACCCACTTTACGCCTTCCTTTTGACTAGTTACAGGTGATGGGTTTTGATCAGTTAATAACAAATAATATAAGTAGGCCAGGTTAACGCCAACTGCAGTTGATAATCTTTGTGTGAGTCCGATTCTTGCGTTAATCTCAATAAATTTTAACTCTCCATCTCTTTGATCTCTTTTGAATTCCGTAATCGCTAAACCTTTGAATTTTAATTCTGAGAGGAAGGATACAGCCTTTTGAATAACTTCTTCATCTCTTTTACTGATGACCATAGCGGAGGAACCAAAAACAGGGGGAAACTGATGGATTTTTTGGTTCATCCACATTCCAGTCAAATTCATCTGTTCATCAAAAAGCGTTTTAACCGAATAGATGCATTCTTCATCTCCGGGAACCAATTCTTGGAGCATCAGTTCACCGAAAGGTCGGTAAATAAGATATTCTTTTCGTAATTCAGATGCCTGCTCTATCATAATTGCTTTTTTGTACAGATTGTGATCAATTCGCTTACGGAAATCGGCTGATTGGACAGGTTTTAAAATACAAGGGAAGGTGACTTCATTAATAATTTGTTCAAGTTGAGTCTCATCGTGGATAGCCAAGGTTTTGGGGCATGGAATATTATGCTTTATGGCCAGTTCGTACGTTAATGTCTTATCTAAGACGCTTTCAACGAGAGAGTGCACTGGTAATAAGAAACGATAGTAACGGAACAAAATGGATCTGTGTTTGGATATAAAATGGACAAAATCATCTGATCCGGCATAGAGAACAGGTTTATTGTTAAAGCTTTTACCGAAGTTAGTTAGAAAATGAAGTAATTTTTCTTTCTCAGAAACGGGATTAGGACAAATACCACAGGTTGCATGACGTGTTTTACCAATTTCGTATTTACCTTTTATGTCAAATGCATATACTTTAATTCCTTTTTCTTTCAAACTTCGAACGATACCAATCCCAGTAGCACTTAAATCCAACACAACAGCGGAAATCTCATGTCGCATCTTCTTTCACTCCTTGATATAGAAGTGATTGATAAATTTCTTCAATTTTTTTAACCATATTTGTACTTGTCAAATGCTGATCTGCAAATGCTTTTGCATTTTGAGCTAGCGTTTTCCTTAAAGTTGAGTCACGTAATAGAAGAGATAATTTTTTGGATAATTGGTGAGCGTTTTTTTGTTCAGCGATTAATCCTGAATGATTGTCCTCGATGATTTCCGGTATGCCACCACAATTCGTCGTAATAATTGCTTTTTCGGCAAACATCGCCTCGATAATGGAAATCGGCAATGTATCGCTGGTGGTCGGTAGTACGAAGATATCAGATCGGCTTAACAATTCAGGAATATCGGTTCTAGTTCCTAGAAAGGATACATTGTCTAATTGTAAAGTGTTAACCTGATCTTCTAGCTCTTCTCTCATTTCTCCGTCGCCTACAATCCATACATCAACATTATTAAAATCACTTTTCAATAGAGCGAGAGCTTCAAACAAGTATTTATGACCTTTACGTGGACGAAGGCGTGAAATACAAGTAATAACTGTTTTTCCTTTTGGTTTTTTTACCGTTTTTTTAGTGTTCTCTAAGTTAAAATCAATACCGGTATAAATTGTTGTCAAATTACTATCCACAGCACCTATGTTTTTTAGAATAGGACGAAAGGCTTCACATAGGATAATCATGTGGTTGGAGCTTACAGTGGCATTTTGATCCATTGATAAAAAGTAGGATTCTTCCACAGAACCTTTTTCTAATAGATTAAACTGAAGTCTACGATGAGTCATGAAACCATGTGGGGTAAACAAAAGTGGTTTTTGGTAATATTGATTTATTCTTCCTAGTACATTGGCTGTAAAGCGATCTTGCGCGTGAAAAATATCATATCCTTCTAAATCCATGTCCCTTAACATCATTTCGTAACTAATTAGACGTACGTTTTGTTTTACTATTTCTTCACTGTAACAACCATAGCGATTATAATAGAATTTTTTCGTTTCTTTAGAAAATTTCTTTTTCAGTTTTTTAACAATATCTTTTGGGAATTTGTTGGGAGCAATAATATCAACAGAATGCCCCAACTTTTCCAAGCCATTCTTAAGTGTGGATATATAGTTTTGAAGGCCTCCTACAGCTGGATAGTCCCAAAACGTAGTAATTAATATTCGTAGTTTTTTACTTTTTATCGCTTCAATAGATGGCTGAGCTATTTTCTTTCTCTTCGCTTTTTTTGTATGTTTTTCTTCATAGGAAGGAGTCACGCCATAGTATTGATCCGTTGCAGAGACCAGATAAGGATCTGGGAAAGAGAGGGAATGCAGATTATTCTTTTGCTTATCTTTCATTTCCAAATCCTCCTAATGATCTCAAAAGCTTCTGCATATTCAGCGCCAATAGTCATACCTCGAACTTGGGCTAAATGTTTTACTCCTATATAGGATCTTGGGTGAGGGAATGGTCTCATTTCTACATCATAGAACTGAAGAGCCTCTAGTTTTTTAGTGATCGTATCTGTAATATCGACATAATAGTTAGGTTTAAAGGACTTATCATCCGTATGATGACTCCATTCACTAGAAGAAACTGTTTCAAAACAAATGAGTTCAATTGCCTTTTTCCCAGGTAGTGGGCGGGCAGCCGTTAACACAGCTTGAAAAACAATTTGATGATCCTTATTGATGTCTCCATAATGATGGGTAAAGATTATAGATGGTTCATATTTCACTACTAGGGATTCAATCTCTTTGGTGATGACATGTAATGGAAAAGTTTCTAATAGTAGATTTGGATATTCTAAGAAAATAGACTCCTCTACCCCTAGGTACTTATTTGCATTTAACACCTTTTGTTGCATCTTTTGCTCTTCTTCTTTCCGTCCTTTCGCCATAATAACAGTAATAACTTTGAATCCATTGTTAATTAGCTTTTTTATCGTGCCGCCGCTGCCGAGGAGCTCATCATCAGGGTGTGCAGCAATTACTAATACTCTTTCGTGCATCTTGTTCACCCTCTTAAGTTTAGTAGTGATTCACTATACTACTCTTGTATGTGAATCGATTAATAATGATGCTTGTTGTTTTACTTCATTCAGCAGGGGTCCACTAATCCCGGCTAAATATGGAGTACTCTGGCTAATTTTGTCCCATCCTCCTCCTGCGCTAGGCTCGTCGCAAAAGAACTTTTGCTACAACGCCTGAGTGACCAACATCCTGTTGGCCAAAGCCTCCGGGGTATGCCATAGATTTTTAGTGGAATTTATGGAGCAATAACTTCTTCGGAGCTGACAGAAGAGAAGAGGAATCAAATACGTCTAGGCGTATTTGATAATCCTGTAGAAATAGAGTGCGGATTAGACTGAAGTTGTCCCAAGATTAAATAGTCTATCAATCTCTAAATTGAGTACATTCTACATAATATGTGCTAAAACAAAATGTACCTTGGCTTTCTTCCTATGTTGTGGAAACTTTGTTCTTTAAAAAATGAAAGCGTTAACCGGGTCAACACCCCATCGTTCCTGTTATTACTCTCCGTTTAAGATGTCTAAAAGAAGTGCAAATCCATTGTGCCATGTCAGCGAATTAAATCTTGTCATATAATTGATATCTCCTTCTCACAATTCTGCAATAGTATTGTCATCTTTAGATGTTAGACTAAGTAGCGTTAGTGAAAAGGAGGAAATTCATTTTATGAAAAAACACATTGTCGCACTAACCGCTATTGCAACACTATCAGTAGGAGCAGCGGGACAAGCATCCGCTTCAAACGTTCATACGGTAGAAAAAGGAGATACACTTTGGTCTATTTCTCAAAAAATGAATGTAACAGTACAAGACTTACAAACATGGAATGATCTTGACTCTACTATTATATATCCATCTCAAGAGTTAAAAATAGAAGAGATGCTTGAAACGCATGTCGTTGTTTTGGGAGATACTCTTTTCGATATTGCCAAACAACATAATCTTTCTGTGGATGAGTTAATGGAGCGCAATCAACTTACTAGTGATTTAATCCACCCTGGAGATGAATTAGTAATTGAAGGGACTAAAAAGGTTGAACGAAAAGTAAGTGCAGCATCTTTACCAAGCGTAAATGTATCTAATACGACAGCTGAAAATACGGCACCTGTTGCGGCTAAAACATCAGCACCTGTAGCATCAACTGCAAAAGAACTGACTGTTACTTCAACAGCTTATACAGCAAATTGTGAAGGATGCTCAGGTGTAACAGCGACAGGGATTGACTTACTTGCAAATCCAGACCAAAAAGTTATATCTGTAGATCCTTCAGTTATTCCACTAGGTTCAAAAGTGTGGGTAGAAGGCTATGGTGAAGCAATAGCTGGAGATACTGGAGGGTCGATTAAAGGGAATAAAATAGATATTTTCATTCCATCACAAGAAGAAGCGATCAATTGGGGTAAGAAAACCGTTAAAGTAAAAATTTTAGATTAAGATAAGATGAAAAGGGTGGGTCCTAGCACTCATCTTTTTTTGTACTTTAGGAGATTTCAAATATAAACTGTTTCTCAACAGTATGAAGAGGGCCACTATTTAGGAATAGTACGTCACAAGAAGTATCCGCTAGGATTTTTGTTGCAGGGCGGACGCTTTCCGCAGGGGGAGCGATTAGCCATCACCGCCGACCTGCAGCGAAAATCAATGAAACTTGCTGACTATTCAGCTTCTAATTCAATAATGCCTTAGATTAATAAGTTTCGCCATGATAAATTCCAATATTATGTAGTTTTGGAATAAATAATACCAGAAAATGGCTTAGAGCAATAGGCCAATCATTGAAAGCCACCAATTCTATTCGAAAAGCAATTAAATTAGTCCGAGAGCAACCAAATTGGTAGTGAAAGCAACTAATTCTTAAAATAACAAGTTTACTTAAAGTGAGAGGCCAATGATTATGACGCATCACACATGTATTAATTGGCTTAGTTGAAATGGAGTTCGGTGATTTGTACTGGATGGGCTTTTGGAAAAGTTGTTGTGATAAAAATTGCAGCGTTACTATTAGGTGTTATTACAATTGGAACATACAAAAATGACGATGAATCAAAAGATTCGTCGTCATTTTTTTAGAGATAAGAAAGTATGAACTTTTTTACTGAGTGTCGATCTAGCTCACTGTATTCATCTAACATAGTCGCTTGTGCTTTTCTTAGACGGATCTCAACAGAATAGTAGATGTCGTTTTTGCGAGACTCATTACAGTATCTAATCTCGTGCTATTTAAAGAATTTACTGGATAGTCTGGGTCAAAATAATTCACAATTCCTTTTAAATGATAGTTTCCCACTGCAGGTAATAGGCTGCTAATAGCATATCCAGGGGTGAGTGGACCCTCTTTTAATATAATGGAACCGATTTGATGGTTATCCCCTAAACAAGCATCCACACCAAAAATAATAGGATTACTGAATTGATGATGAATTTCTTTTAGTATGACTTTCAAGTTTAGTGCATGAACGGGTTCTGAAATTGTTCCAAAAACATGGAAAGGGAAGTTTTGTTCTTTTAACATAGTTCCAACAAAAGGACCATAAGAATCCCCAGTCGAACGATCTGACCCGATACATAGAAAGACGATATCACTATCGGATGCCCTACATAATGTTCGTAGAAGAAGGGACATCTCATTCATATCTTCTTCGGTTGATGATTCTGTTGAATACCGAAAATACAACGTATTATTCTGCATGTTCATTCTTTCTCTTCCCTTAAAAAGAAACAATTCGTCACGCTCCTGTCAGTTGAAAGCTCACTTGAGATAGTTCTTTTACTTTTCCGGGGTAACTACATATTAGTTGTAGTATAAATCTGAATTGTTTGAATTTCAAGTGTCGTTTCTTTGCTTCATTGAGGGGGTATTATGTTTCTAGAACTAGGAGCATAGAGTAATTAGTAATAACGATACGAAAGGGGCGAATTGATATATGTATTTTTCGAGCTTTCAATATCCTCCAATGCGGGTAATAACAGTGACGGGGAATGGGAAAGTTGACGCACAACCAAACTATGTGCAGCTTCAGCTAGAAGTTAATACTGAGGGTAAAGATTTAAGCGTTGCCCAACAAGAAAATGCCAACACGATGAAACAAGTTATTCAGTCTATCATAGCGCTGGGCATTCCTAGGGAAGATATTCAAACTTCGGTTTATAACATAGTTCCAAATTATGACTTTGTGGACGGAAGACAGGTCTTTCGAGGGTATGAAGTGAGGAATGCGATTACTGTAAAAGTAACAGAAACTAGTCAAGTTGGTACTGTTATTGATACAGCCGTACAAAACGGTGCAAATCATGTTTCATCTGTGCAGTTCAGAATCGATGATACGACCCCATATTACCAACAAGCACTACGTCTAGCCCTCCAAGATGCTCAAACAAAAGCAAAAACGATAGCTGAAACTATGCAGTTACCTTTACATCCTCATCCGATAGAAATTGTGGAGGAGAGTCAGAGCCAACCGATTGCATTTAAAACAGTTGCTATGGCGGAACAAAGTTTTACTACGCCAATCGAACAGGGACAAATTACAATTAGCGCAGCTGTGAGGGTTAAGTTTCAATATTGATTAATAAAGTATTAGATTAATTGAGTCAGGATAATTAAAGTGAAATTATTACCTAATTCTAAGTATTAAATACAACAACAGATGAAATTAGTTTGACCCCAAAATTGAACAATCTTAGGATATATTATGAATAGAAGATAAATGTCCGCCTCTCTACTTTTGTGGAGAGACGGGGAAGTTTAATCTATCAAAATAGACTCTTGATAGAGATTTATGAAACAAAGAGTACTCTCCACCTTTAAGAGAATATCGTATTATTATACTCAATTAACGATTTCCCCATTAATAAATACTTTCTCCACTTTACCCCTAAGATTGAATGGGTTACCACTCCAGATAACAAAGTCTGCATCTTTGTTTGGGGCAATCGAGCCGACACGATCGTCAACTCCCAGATGTTTGGCAGCATCGAATGTAATGGCTTGCAAGGCTTGTTGTTCGGTTATCCCATTTCTAATTGCGTGTATTGCACTCGTTACTAAATATTCAATTCCAACGACAGGGTGGTCTGTGGTAATTGAACAAGGAACTCCGGCATCCATAAGAGCCTTTATTGTGGACCAACCTTTATCTTTTAACTCCACTTTTGAACGTGTAGACATGGTTGGTCCGACAGAAACTCGGACATCGTGTTTTGCAATATAATCAGCGATATGATGACCTTCAGTACAATGCTCAATAGTCACATCAATATCAAATTCACGTTTGATGCGGAGTACTGTTAAAATATCATCTGCTCTATGTGCATGAACACGTAAGGGAATTTCTTTTTTTATAACCTTAGCCATATTTTCCAAGTCTAGCTTTCTTTCCTTATTCTCATTGTTTATATAATTTTGAGTCTCTATTAATTTCTCACGTATTAAAGCAGCAACTCCCATCCTAGTAACCGGCATTTTTCCTTTAACTCCATGAAATCTTTTCGGATTTTCCCCAGTCGCTGCTTTCATTCCAGAAGGTGATTTAATAACCATCTCATCGACAATAGTCCCAACTGTTTTTAACACAACCATTTCGCCTCCAATTACATTAGCGCTGCCAGGCATCACCTGAACTGTTGTAACCCCAGCTTTACGTGCATCTGCAAATCCAATCTCCATAGGATTGATGCCATCTAAAGAGCGTATTTGCGGCGTTACTGGATGACTAATTTCATTGAAATCGGCTCCTTCATGTCCAACTCCCTCTTCAGAGACTCCAAGATGTGTATGTACATCTATTAAGCCAGGTGTAATTATCTTTCCTTTTGCATTAATGACGATATATTCGCCAGGAATATTTGCCTCAGATTCAATGCCTTCAAAAACCCCGTTTTTAATGAAAATCACGTGATTTTCTAGGGTCGTCCCACGTCCATCCCATATTGTTGCATTTGTAATTGCAATCATTTCAAAACCTCCATTAATTTAAAAAAAGATTGATTTTTTAAAATATTTAATATAAACTAGCTCTAATATTCCTAATTCAGATAATATATTTTCTTCTGAATATTGTAAATCGGTATAAAGAGCTAAAATATTCCTGATTTCAGTATTGAAGAGAAATTAGAAGGAGAGTAGATGTTATTTGAAATATGAAGTTGATGAATTAGATCACGGTATTATTAAGCATCTTTCAATTGATGGACGCTTATCATTTACTGAATTATCGATACGTTTGCAAGTGACAGAAAAAACTATTCGACTACGCTATAAGAATTTAATAGAAAAAAGAATACTTGAAGTAGTTGGCGTAGTTAATCCCTTGGCGGTAGGACTTAAAGCGGGAGCAATTATTCAAGTCAAGGTAAAAGCAAATTCAATTTCCGATACTATTGAAAAACTAAAGGACATCAGAGAAATTCGTTTCATAACCTTGACAACTGGGGAATATTCACTCCTATTTCAAATAACAGTGAAGGATCAAGAAAAAATCACAGAAATAATAAGAGAAGTCAATAAAATTGAATATATAACAGGAGTTAATACGATCATTCAGCTTGAGGTGTATAAAAATACATTCGAGTATATTTTCTAGATATAAAATATTCGTATAATTTAATATTCCATAAAAATAAAATAATAAAGCTTCGGCTTTTTTATAGAACTATACAAAGGAGCGGGTACAAATGAAAATCTTTATTTCAGCTGATATGGAAGGGATTTCCGGAGTAGCTACTAATCAACAATTGAAAACTCCTTCTGAATATCAACGTTTTCGTAAGTTGATGACTGCAGATGTAAATGCAGCCATTGAAGGGGCTTTTAATGGGGGTGTTACAGAAGTAGTAGTAGCGGACGGGCACGGCAACATGTCTAACATCCTAATCGAAGACTTGGACACACGGGCAAGGCTGGTCTCTGGGAACAACAGAGTGATGTGCCAACTGGAAGGTTTGGATGATTCGTTTGATGGTATTCTTTTTGTCGGGCATCATGGGCGCGAAGGAGGCTCTGATGTAGCGGTTATTAGCCATACACTTGCAGGAATTTGCGTGAATGAAATGAAAATCAATGGTCATGTAGTCGGTGAAACGGAAATGAATACGTATGCGGCAGGTGCATTTGGTGTTCCACCTTTATTTATTAGTGGTGATGACGCATATGTCAACGAAGTGCTAGAGACATTGCCTCATGTCGAAGCGGCTATTACCAAGCGAGCGGTAGATCGCTTTGCTGCAGAGCTGATACATCCCGAGATAGCCCGAGAACAAATTAGACAAAAAGTTGAAGTGGCTGTAAGAAACGCTGCTAGCCAGAAGCCAGTTGCATTAGTAGGACCGATTACATTTGAAATCGAATTTAAAGGGTCGCAACAAGCAAAAATGACAACAACCATTCCGAGTGTGGAATTAACTGGTCCAAAGAAAGTACGTTTTACTTGTGATGACATGATTACAGCTTACAAACAGATGTGGGGATGTGTCATTATTGCAATGGCAGCAACGAACGGAGTTTTAGGTAGTGTCAATACATAATGCCTTAACGCAATAATAATGGAGGTGTAAATAAGTATGTATATTGTGAAAAGATTTATCACAATGCTTCTTACCATCTGGGTCATTGCGTCATTGACATTTTTAATAATGAAAATGATCCCAGGAGATCCATTTGCATCGGATGCAGATGTACTGCCTGAAGAGGTAGTAGAAAATATGAGAGCCAAGTATAACTTAGACGAATCGGTTCCTGTGCAATACGTGTTATATTTAAAAAATTTAATAATGCTGGATTTGGGACCATCCATTAAATCGGAAACTCGAACCGTAAATGACATTATATTGTCCGGATTTCCAGCCTCAGCAACTCTTGGGATGCAAGCAATCATTGTGGCGCTGGTATTTGGGCTATTGCTAGGGATTATTGCAGCCTTAAATCATAATAGATTTCTTGATAATGCATCTATGATTTTTGCCATCATCGGTATATCGGTACCTAGTTTTATATTATCTCCATTACTTATCAATTTCTTTGCAGTGAAATGGGGCGTTCTCCCTGTAGCTTCGTGGGGAACGTGGCAGCATTCAGTATTACCGACTTTGGCACTTGCAACTACACCATTAGCGGTCATTGCTCGATATATGCGTTCCAGCATGCTGGAGGTAATGAACCAAAACTATATTAAAACCGCAGATGCAAAGGGATTATCTACCATTAAAATTGTGCTTAATCATGGAGTTCGAAATGCCATTTTACCGGTCGTATCCTTCATTGGTCCATTATTTGTCTCGTTAATTACAGGTACATTTGTTATTGAAAAAATATTTGCAGTCCCAGGTATTGGTAAATACTTCGTGGATAGTATATTTAATCGTGATTATCCCGTTATCATGGGGACAACCGTGTTCTTCAGTTTAATCTTAGTTGTCACTCTATTTTTAATCGATATCTCCTACCGTTTTATTGATCCTAGAATTAAATTGACAAGCGAGGGGGATTAGCAGATGGAAAAAGTAATAAACGATTCCTTGTTTCGTCCAGTAGATCCAAAAAAGTTGGATAAAGATGAAATCCAACGTCCAAGCTTAGGGGTTTGGAAGGAAACCTTTATAAGTATCCTTAAAAACAAATTAGCTATTGTAGGACTCTTTCTTTTAGTCGTAATTATCTTGTTAGCTCTTTTTGGACCCTTGATGGTTCCGCATAGTGGCTCCCAACAAAATCTAACCAATACCAATGAGGCACCGTCAGGTGAGCATTGGTTTGGCACAGATAACTTAGGTCGTGATATGTGGACTCGTACCTGGGAAGGCGCAAGGGTATCTTTAACCATTGGATTTGTAGCAGCCATAATTGATTTAGTTTTAGGGGTAGTGGTCGGTGGCGTTTCCGGTTATATGGCGGGAAGAGGAAAAGCAGGAGATCGCGTTGACAGTGCGTTAATGAGAATTGTAGAAATTTTATACGGAATTCCGTATTTGCTCGTAGTAATTCTTTTAATGGTGATCATGGAGCCTGGTATAACAACTATTATCATAGCTTTATCTATTACGGGCTGGGTAGGAATGGCGAGAATTATAAGAGGACAAATTTTGCAGCTAAAATCCCAAGAGTACATTTTAGCAGCAGAAAAACTAGGAACTTCCCATGTCAAAATCATTACACGTCACTTATTGCCAAATACAATGGGAATTATCATTATTAATTTAACTTTTACAATTCCCACAGCCATTTTTGCAGAGGCCTTTCTGAGTTTCTTAGGCCTGGGGGTACAAGCTCCGTTTGCAAGCTGGGGAACAATGGCTAATGATTCGCTTGGTGTAATTTTAAGTGGACATTGGTGGAGATTGTTTTTTCCAGGATTTATGATTGCATTGACTATGTTTGCATTTAATGCCTTTGGAGATGGAATACAAGATGCACTCGATCCAAGAGCGCGTAAGTAGGAGGTACTAAACAATGAGTCATTTATTAGAAGTAAACAATTTAGAAATAAATTTTAAAACATATGGCGGGGAAGTAAAGGCAGTTCGAGATGTTTCTTTTCATGTGGACAAAGGGGAAGTAGTTGCTATCGTTGGTGAAAGTGGAAGCGGCAAAAGTGTCACTGTCCAATCTATTATGGGACTAATCCCCACACCGCCCGGCATTATTAAAGGTGGCAGTATTAAATTCCAAGGAAAAGAGCTGCTGAGAGCTTCTAAAAGGGAAATGCGGAAAGTAAAAGGGTCTAAAATCGGCATGATCTTTCAGGATCCGATGACTTCATTAAATCCAACCATGATTGTGGGTAAACAGATTGCCGAAGGGCTCATTACCCATCAAAAATTATCAAAGCAAGCGGCAAAAACAAAAGCAGTCGATATGATTAGACAGGTTGGAATTCCAAATCCTGAGGAACGCTATAATCAATACCCTCACGAATTCAGTGGTGGGATGAGACAACGAGTAATGATTGCGATAGCCCTTGCCTGTAATCCAGAATTGCTTATTGCGGATGAGCCAACCACGGCCCTGGATGTAACAATTCAAGCACAAGTTTTGGAATTAATGAAGGATTTACAGAAGGAAATGCAAACGGCCATTATTCTCATTACACATGATTTAGGTGTTGTTGCGGAAACTGCTCAACGCGTAATGGTGATGTATGGAGGAATCATGGTCGAAAGTGCATCCGTTTTCGATTTATTCGAAAACCCAAAACACCCATATACATGGGGGTTACTGAACTCCATTCCAAACGTTGAAGGAACCGAGAAGAAACAGCTCATACCGATAGAAGGATCTCCACCCGATCTTTTTGCTCCTCCGAAGGGCTGCCCATTTGCACCACGATGCAAGTATGCTATGGACATATGTGTAGAAGAAATGCCAGGTGATTACCAAATTGATGAGGGGCATTCTGCAAGATGCTGGCTAAATGATTCTCGAGCACCTCAAGTTGAAAGGCCTATTGCCATTAAAAATGATGAAGCAGTTGCAGTTGGGAGTGGGGCAAAATGACTGGGAATTTGGTGGAAATCCAATCGTTGAAAAAGTATTTTCAAATAAAAAAAGATGTAACGGTAAAATCAGTGGATGATATCTCTTTCTTCATTCGAAAAGGAGAGACGTTTGGTCTCGTTGGTGAGAGTGGAAGTGGCAAGTCCACTTTAGGGAAAACACTCGTTGGTCTTCATGGTCCATCTGATGGAAATATAATTTACAACGGTCAAAATGTTATGCAGCTAAATAAAGAAATGAAAAGAAATGTGAATAAGGAAATGCAGATCATATTCCAGGATCCTCATGCATCCCTTAACCCTCGAATGCGAGTAGGCGACATTATTGCTGAAGGAATCGACGCATATAAGCTGTTTAGTGGAAAAGAACGTTCAAATCGAATTTATGAATTATTAGAGCGTGTCGGTCTTAGTCCAGGGCATGCCAAACGCTTCCCTCATGAATTCAGTGGGGGACAAAGACAACGAATTGGCATAGCGCGTGCTTTGGCAGTCGAACCTAAATTTATCGTTGCAGATGAGCCTATTTCTGCACTTGATGTCTCCATTCAGGCACAGGTTATTAACTTGTTGGAAGACTTAAAGGTAACTGAAGATTTAACCTATCTATTTATCGCTCATGACCTAGGCATGGTAAAACATATTAGTGATAGAATCGGCGTGATGTATTTAGGCAAGATGATGGAGTTAAGCAACAGTGATGATATGTTCACGAATCCATTACATCCTTATACACAGGCATTATTATCGGCTATACCGAAAACAAATCCACGAGCTGCGAAAAGAGATCGTCTTGTGCTTGCTGGTGATCCACCTAGTCCGACTAATCCTCCAAGTGGTTGTCGTTTCCGAACAAGGTGCCCACATGCGATGGAAATATGTGCATTGCAAGAGCCACAATGGAAAGAGATTGAGGATGAGCATTGGACTGCTTGTCATTTATATTAAATATACTAGAAAGTAGGGGAAATGTAATGAAAAAATGGTTATTTTCTTTGGGAATAGTATTAGCAATATCCTCTGTTTTGGCGGGATGTTATGGTGGAGGAGCAGATGGTGAATCCGCTGGAGAGAAAAAAGGCAAAGGAGACATCAAGCAAGAAATTGTCGTAAATGCGATGACTGAACCTCCTGCAATTGATCCTGCTAAGGCAACAGATACAACTTCTGGTTGGGTACTAGATCATATCTTTGAAGGATTGTATACGCGTGATAAGGAAGGGAAGCCGGTTTTAGGAGTGGCAAAAGATGTAGAGGTATCGGATGATGGAGCAACTTATACTTTTACACTACGTGACGATGCAAAGTGGTCAGATGGTTCCCAAGTAACTGCAGGCGATTTCGAATATGCCTGGAAAAGAGTATTAAATCCCGAAACTGGAAGTGCGTTTTCGTTTTACCTGTACTATATTAAAGGCGCAGAAGACTACAACAAAGGCAAAGGCGCAGCCGAAAATGTTGGGATAACTGCCCTTGATGATACAACTCTTGAAGTGCAGCTGAATTCTCCATTAGGTTACTTTGATAGCTTACTTACATTATGGACATTCTATCCAGTTCAACAAAAACTAGTTGAAGGTAATGCAGACTGGGCTGCAGAAGCAAACACCTACGTTAGTAATGGACCTTATAAAATGACGGGGTGGAAGCACGAAAGTAATGTTGTGGTTGAAAAGAACAATGAATACTATGAAAAAGACGTAGTGAAATTAGACAAAGTGACTTTTCAAATAGTAAATGAAGCCACTACTTATTATCAAATGTTCAAAACAGGTGAACTAGATTTAATCAGCACATTACCAAGCGATGTACTTACAAGTGAGAAAGAAAATGAAGCATACCACGAAGTTCCTTACTATGGAACATATATGTATATGTTCAATGTTGAAAAAGAACCATTTACAAATGCAAAAGTTCGTAAAGCCTTTGCAATGTCAATTGACCGTAAATCCTTGACGGAAAATGTAACATTAGGTGGTGAAACTCCAGCATATGCAATGGTTCCTGAAGGTGCCGACACACCAGAGGGAGATTTCCGTAAAGTCGGCGGAGATTATTTTGAAGAAAATGCAGAGGAAGCCAAAAAACTTTTGGCAGAAGGTATGGCAGAAGAAGGCTGGACTGAGCTTCCAGAGGTAACATTGATATATAACACAGCTGAAAACCATAAAAAAATCGCAGAAGCAGTACAGGAAATGATCGGTAAAAATTTAGGAGTGAAGCTTAAATTAAGTAACCAAGAGTGGGGCACTTATTTGGAAACAACGAAACAAGGTAACTTCCAAATGGCTCGTATGGGATGGATTGGCATTTTCCTTGATCCGGTCGTAAATCTTGACTACTATTTAGGCGATAGCCCAAACAACCGCACAGGATGGGTAAATGAAGAATATGATTCTATCATGGCCCAATCAAAAGTAGAGCAAGATGAAAATAAACGTTATGAACTTTTGCATCAAGCGGAAGAAGTATTGATGACGGATATGCCGTTTATGCCTGTGAATTTCTATAAATTCAATTACTTGGCTAACCCTGATTTTGAAAACATTGCTTATTACGTGAACCGCTATCCGAATTTAAAATGGGCAGAAAAAACGAAATAAGTTCTGTTTAATCCTAAATAGAGTGTTGTAAATTGATAAAGTCCCTTCGCCAGCATTTTGCCGAAAAGAGTGTAAGCTTTTCTAGGAAGACTTGGTTTTGAATGGGACTTTATCTTTTCTTTTTAAAAAAACTGAGATTAATTGTTAGAGGTGATAGGATGACTAGGTTTATTTTACTTACTAGCGGTATGGCTATAGTTTGGATAGGCTTCAAAGTGCTATTAAGTTGGACACTAATTGAATGGATCAATTACACGTTTCTATTCGGCTTAATCACTGCAATAATAACGGCTTGTATCAATATTTGGCAAACCAAATTTTTTAATTTGTTTACTAAAGGATTTCAATCATTGGGGCATTTTTTGATTCCTATTGGTAAGTCTAGATCACTTGAACGTGCGAATCAACAACTAGCTAATGATGCAAATTTAAATCAATTTAAGCAAAAACTAGCCAGAGTATTTTTTTTCACCATGTTTAGTCTATCTGCCTCCTCTATTTTTGTATGTGTAATTGGATTAGTAATTTTCTATTAGATGAAATATATTCATCGTTGTAGGTTCTATTTTTTAAAAGGAGATGAAAGTAATGATAAATTCGAATCAAGCTTTGTTTAGGTATTTAAATGTCCGTGGGGCTTTCCAGCCACAAGTACTTCCAAATCAACAAGCCCTTACATTTATATCAAAAGAAACAGGGATTCCTCAAGTCTGGAAGTGGGATGCCACAACAACACAAATTCAGCAATACTCCGACTTACCTGACCGGGTTCTATCGGTTCACCATTCTCCGTCAGGAAAGCAAACGATTGTAGGAATAGATGAACATGGGAATGAAAAACAGCAATTGTACATATTGCATGAAAACAGCTTAAATGCACAGGAACTTGTAGTATCAAAGGAACATTTTCATCAGTTTGGCGGCTGGTCACCTGACGAGAGCAAAATTGCTTTTACAAGTAATCGTCGTCATCCGGGCTACTTCGATATATTTATCATAGATTTGGAGACAAAAACGGAGGAAGTTGTTTATCAAGTGGATGGCAATTGTACGCCTATTGCTTGGACAAAGGATGGAGAGCAATTAATCCTCAGTATGCCGGATACGAATATTGATCAATCCTATTACATACTAAACTTAAAGAAGAAAGAGCTTCATAAACTCTTTGAAGGAAGTGCTTTAGCTAGATATCAATCGCTTCAGCAGAGTAAGAATGGAGAGGGTGGATTCCTTCTAACCGACCTTGATCAGAACACTTTAGGTATCCATCAATTTACTTTTAAAGGATCTTCCGAATTGCAACAACTTCTATTAATCGACAAATGGGATATTGAAGAAATTAAGTTGTCCCCAGATAGTTCTTTACTAGCTTTTACAATAAACGAAGGTGGATTCTCTCGACTTGGAATCTATGATGTGACAAAGCAAACGCATCATTTCATAGAAAATGTTCCAAATGGTGTGGTCGATTCCTTGACTTGGCTTAATGATAATGAGCTATGTTTTGGACTAAAAAGTCCGATACTCCCAGGAGATATTTGGAAGTTTTCATTGGAAGAAAGTCAAATAGAACGCATCACATTCATAGGTGAGGCAAAAGATGTTCAACATTTATGGCAGCAGCCAGAGCTTTGCACATTTTCTTCCTTTGATGGTTTGGAAGTACCGTACTTTTTATACGGTAAAACGGATAATGCTCAACCGTTAGTTGTGTATGTTCACGGAGGACCTGAGCATCAAATACGTGCTGAATATAATCCAGTCATTCAGTATCTTGCTGCGAATGGATTTGCGGTGGCTGCACCGAATGTGCGGGGAAGTATGGGGTATGGTCGAACATATGTAAAACTGGATGATGTAAGAAAGAGAATGGATTCTGTGGCAGATTTAAAATGGCTCGCCGAGGATCTGGTGAAAACGCATGGAGCTGACCCTAAACGAATAGGTATTATGGGTCGTAGCTATGGTGGATTTATGGTGTTGGCAGCACTGACGCATTATGCGGATATCTGGGCGGCAGGGGTAGATATTGTTGGAATTTCACATTTCAAATCATTCTTGGAAAATACCGGCTCATGGCGGAGAAAATTACGTGAATTTGAATATGGTTCATTAAAAGATGATGTCGATTTCTTCGAGGAAATAGCACCATTGAATCACACTGATAAGATAAAAGTACCTTTGCTCATTTTCCATGGAAGAAATGATACACGTGTGCCTGTTAGTGAAGCAGAGCAACTTGCGACTGATTTAAAAGAACAAGGAAAGCAAGTAGAACTATTTATTTTTGAGGATGAAGGTCATCAAACAGAAAAAATCGAAAATCATATTAAAATGAATACGCAAATTGTTCAATTTATGCAAGAGTTTTTATAAGTTAGTTTTGGAAAATTTTCAGAATATCGCTTTATATCTTTGGTTTATGTTAAACGGCAAAAATGATGTTTTGAGCTGTTGTATTTGAACAAGAAAAATACCAAAAGATATATAGGGAAACTAATTAATTCTATAAATAACATGTAAAATGAATTATAAAGAATTCATTTTACATATGAAAAAGATAAAGATTATTGTCTCTTTTATGATTAAAGGCACCAACTATTTTAACTTTCCTACTTTTTCATCTTTGGAGAATGAAATAAAAACCCATATTTTGCGATTATTTATCGTTCATGGATGTGTATGAAAAGGCAGGTATAGGTACGCTTATGTCAATTATAGTCCCGTATACTATAGCGTTTTTAATTGTTTGGATTATTTCGATGTTAATTTTTGCATTATTTGGAATTTAGATTGGACCGGGTGTTTCATTACATATGTAAATTACTTAATCTAAGGAGTGGTAAGGATGGATGTCTTTACAATGAATCCAAGTTTGGATGAGCAAATGCTTACATGGAGAAGAAATTTTCATCAATATCCCGAAGTAGGTTGGACAGAATTTCGCACTGCCTCCATTATCGCGCATGAATTAAGTCAATTAGGGTTTCAAGTGCAGGTAGGAAAAGATGTATTATCGGAAAGTAGGATGGGGGTACCTTCAGACGAACACTTAGCATTCTACTATGAGAAAGCTAAGGAGAACGGCGGTTACTTGGAGTACATGGAAAAGATGGTTGGGGGATATACGGGAGTAGTCGGAACCATTAAAGGGAAGAAAACAGGTCCAACCATCGCTTTCCGTTTTGATATGGATGCATTAGAAATAGAAGAATCTCCTGACTCTTCTCATATTCCCCAGCAATTTGGTTTTCGTTCTCAGTATGAAGGAAATATGCATGCTTGTGGTCATGATGCTCACTGTGCAATTGGTTTAGGTTTAGCGACCGTGCTTGCAAATAATACAGATCACATTGAGGGAACTATTAAAATCATCTTTCAGCCTGCTGAAGAAGGTGTTCGTGGTGCAAAATCGATGGTTGATGCTGGAGTAGTAGACGGGGTCGATTACTTTTTGGGTATGCATGTAGGAGCAGGTTCGCCGCTAGGTACAGTGATTGCGGGGACAAATGGATTTTTAGCGACAACTAAAATAAATGCAGAATTTCTCGGAAAAGCTGCACACGCAGGAGCAGAGCCTGAAAAGGGGAAAAATGCTTTACTTGCTGCTGCTTCAGCAATCTTAGGACTGCATGCGATTCCGCATCATAGTGGAGGTGCATCACGCATAAATGTAGGTACTTGTATAGCGGGAGATGGACGTAATATAGTACCAGCGCATGCTTCTTTACAACTTGAAACGCGTGGGGAAAATAGCGATGTACATATGTATGTTCATGAGCAAGCACTATCTGTGTTAGAAGGGGCATCGAATATGTATGGGACTGAACTTTCCTATGAAATAGTGGGGGCTGCCAAAACTTGCTCGTCTTCTGAAAAGTTAATAGAATTAGTTGCTAAAGCAGCTAGAAGCGTTCAGGGAGTAGAGGAGATCATTCCAAGTTCTAAATTTGCTGCTGGATCAGAGGATGCGACTTATATGATGGATCAAGTGCAAAAGCAAGGCGGACATGCTACATATGCAGTTTTTGGAACAACATTAGCAGCAGGGCATCATCACGAAAAATTCGATATTGACGAATCGGTCCTCTCTATCGCTTTGAACACTTGGCTAGAAACAATTGAACATGTTTATCAAAATGAGGGTGGGCAATTTTAAATGGATAATATGATAGATCTAATCGGTTCTTTAATAGAAGCAAAAAGTAAGGAAATTACTGAGTTAAGTGATCGAATTTGGGAAACGCCAGAAACACGTTTTCAAGAATATCAATCTGCCCAACTATTAAGCGATTTTTTGGAGGAGAATGGTTTTTTTGTAGAACGTGGAGTGGGAGGTATTGAAACAGCTTTTACAGCAACATTCGGCCAAGATAAACCGGTAATTGGGATACTTGGTGAATTTGATGCACTCTCAGGACTGAGCCAAAAAGAAGCTTCCGATGTAAGAGAAGCAATTGAGGAAAACGGAAATGGGCATGGCTGCGGTCATAACCTATTAGGGACTGCAGGAATTGCAGCAGTTATTGCATTAAAGCAACTTATAGAGGAAAAGAAAATTACTGGTTCTATTAAATACTTTGGATGTCCTGGAGAAGAAGGTGGATCAGGAAAAACTTATATGGTTCGTGAAGGTGTCTTTAACGATATTGATGTTGCGCTTACATGGCATCCAAACTCATATTCTGGTGTCTTTTCGTTTTCATCTCTTGCGAATTATCAAGTTTATTTCTCTTTTGAAGGGAAAGCATCGCATGCTGCGAATTCACCTCATCTAGGGCGAAGTGCATTGGACGCAATTGAGTTAATGAACGTTGGGGTTAATTACTTACGTGAACATATTATATCCGAAGCAAAAGTGCATTATGCTGTTACAAATACCGGTGGTTCTTCTCCAAACGTTGTTCAATCGGATGCGGAAGTATTGTATTTAATACGGGCTCCTCATATTAAAGAAGTAGAGGATATTTACCAACGTATTATTAATATTGCAGAAGGAGCGGCTTTGATGACCGAAACAAAGGTTACGGTACGCTTTGATAAGGCATGCTCTAATTACATTCCTAATGATACGTTAAATATGGTTTTGCAAGATAAGTTGGAAGCTTTTGGTTTGCCAAGTTACGACGAAAAAGAGCTTAGTTTTGCACGGAAAATGGCTAGTACTATTACATCAGAGGAAGTGGATACAGCAATTTTAGATGCAGAAAAACTATCTAATCATCAAATAACGGACCAATTTTATACACCAGATTACCCTTTTTTCAATGAGGTTGTCCCTTATGCTAAAACCCGTGAAGTAATGCAAGGCTCCACGGACGTAGGAGATGTTAGTTGGATTGTACCGACAGCCCAATTTTTCACGACATGTTTTGTAGCAGGGACTCCTCTCCACACGTGGCAACTTGTTTCACAAGGGAAAACATCTTTGGCTCATAAAGGATTATTATATGCTGGTAAAGTTCTTGCCGCTGGCGCAGTAGAGATTTTTGAAAATCCCAGGTTAATTGAAGGAGCAAAAGAAGAACTAGCTAAACAAACAAAAAATACTTATCAAAATCCATTACCAGAAGGCCTACAACCAAGCATGCAGTAGAACTTAACGTCAATTAGTTTAAAAGTTAATAAAAGGTACCAGACTATAATTATTAAACAGTCTGGTACCTTTTTCCATTACTAGTTAAATTAAATTTTTACTTAGTTGTCATCGTTATCATCATCTAAATCTATTTCTAGCACTTTGCCAGTAGTAGCGTCGATTGTAATCTCAGCTTCCGCTTTTTTTGTACGAATTTCTATTTCATATTCATATCTATTATCGTCTTCGTCCAATTCAACTTCAATGACTTCGCCGTTCACTTGTTTTTTAGCGATAGCAATAGCTTCTTTTTCAGTGATAAATGGTTTTGTAGATGTTGATTGTGCAACGGTTTTATTGATATGGTAGCTTTGTTTCTCATTTAATAAGTTGTTAGTATTGTCTGGACGGATTGTTTCAGTTGGATTTTTTAATGCAATTTCTTTTGCATTTGTAATACCTGCGAATTGTTTGCTTTCTAATGTGTTCATATTTTGATTGTGGTCTTGCGTATATGTGCTAATTCCGATTGCGCCGCCTATTAAAAGAGTTGTTGCTAATATACTATTTATTAATGCTGTCATTTTTGTTTCCTCCTAGGTTTGTTTTGTCTTACAGTTACTACTATAACTAGACAAAACAAAAAAACGGGGAATGGAAGGTTAAAATTCGGAGAGAAAATAACTTCGATTTTTTAGTAAAAGGAAAAAGCGACAGATACATCCTTAGTTTTGGATGTATCTGTCGCTTAATTGCTGGGGGCGATTAATCGTCCCAATTGACTGATTTTACTTCACCTGTGTATGCATCGACCTGGACGTCGGCTTCGCGGTTATCATCGCCGTTCTCGAATTCGATTTCCACTAGGTAATAAGGTGTTTGTCCGGGAACTTGGTGAAATTCTGTATCATCGATATCAGCCGTTCCTTTAAGATGTTTTTCTGCTATATCTATTGCTTCTTGTTCTGTTATTATGTTAATTTTGGCAGGTTCTTTTGGGGGTGCATGGTCTTCTTTTGATGTTTGCTGGGGTTGCTCCTGGACAGGTTTCCCGGTTTTTTCCGTTTGTACTAAAGACTTTACATCTCCGCTTTTGGCATCTATTTTAATAACATATACACCAGTTTCGAGCTTCATTTCTATTTGATATTCACTTTCTGTCTTTGTTGTTTTTATAATATCTCCAGGATATTTTTCGAGTACAACCGAATTCGCTTCTTCTTCTGTTAGTTCCTTTGCTGAGATAGAAGGCGCTAGCAATTGAAACCCGAAGATTAAACATACTACAAGGAGAACAACTCCTACTGGCCAAATCCATTTCTTATTCTTCATCCTATATCACTCCATGTAACAATTTGTTAGCCATAGTATATAACCCGAAAGTAAGAAAATGATGAGAAACAAGCGGTTATTTTATCCATTTTCTGGTGATTCGAAAAAAAGTGTAATAGTTGTCCCAAGGTTTTCCAAACTTTCCAGTTCAATTCGTATACCAATTGCTTCTGCTATTTGCTTTGCCATCGTAAGTCCTAAACCAGTTCCACCTTGTTTTCTGCTTCTTGCTTGGTCCACTCGGTAAAAACGGTCAAACACATGAGGCGCATCATGCTTTGGGATTCCCATTCCTTTATCTACAATTTGGATATATGTCTCATTTGATGTTTGGCCAACATGGATGCTGATTTGGTCCTCACTATATTTTCGAGCATTATCTAAAAAGATGTAAAGTAATTGTTTCAGTTTTTGTGCATCGGTGTAACCAGTTGTTATTTCGTTGCTTACAACTAATACTTTTCGTTGATAGGTATTTTGAAAAGTTTTAGCAGTTTCTGCTACAAGCTCTGTTACGTTTATTTGTTCCAATTGAATATTCCAATGCTCCTGCTGCCGTGCAAGTAGTAATAACTGCTCTGTCATTTCTCTCATCCGCACAGCTTCTGAGTGTATGGCATCAATAGATTCTTCAAATAAGTCGGGTCTTTCTAAGCCTCTTCGTTTTAGAAGATCCGCATAGTTTTCAATGATTGTCAGTGGAGTTCTTAATTCGTGTGAAGCATTGGAGACGAATTGTTCTTGTTTTTCAAAGTTGGATTGGAGTATATCAATCATACGATTAAATGTTTCTCCCATTTCCACTAGTTCACTTTCCGAAGTTTTTTCTAGTTCTAGTCTTTTAAATTGAGCACTCTTTTGAATATCCTTCATCGTATTAATCATGGATCTAATTGGTTCAATTATTAAATTGCTCAAAACTCTACTAGACAGAAAAACAGGAATCATAGCGATAACCGTTACAACAATTAGCACGATACGTAGTATGTTAAGCATCTCGTCTGTTGCCTGAATACTGCTAGTTACTTGAAGGTTGACAATACTTCCATCGCTCCAAACGATAGGGTAGGAGACGAACACATATCGCTTGTTTTCAAAATTGATTATTTCACTAGTTTCGCCAGCAAAAAAACGAGTAGGGCGCGTTTCTAATCTTGCCTCAGAAGGGCTAGTGATCTTTGCGTTACTCATTAAATCGTTTTTCAATACTTGGATCATTCCATCAACTGGGACATAGGCAAGAAGGAGCTGATTGGGTGCAATACGATCAGTTGTGTTACCGATATCTGTAACAATCTTTTCGATGCTAGCCTCAGCTCTATCGAGTTCATTTGCCATCATTAAGTGACTGAAAAGAAAATATATAGAAGCGTTCATGAGAATTAATAAAACAATAAATAACACAGAAGTATATAAATTAATCTTATTTCGAAGTTTCATGTAACATCCTTTAAGACATAGCCAACGCCTCTTACTGTATGAATTAGTTGCTGATCATAATTGGCGTCCACTTTTTTTCGAAGATAACGAATATATACATCGACTATTTTTGTTTCACCATCATAATCATAGCCCCAAACTGCTTCTAAAATTTGATCGCGATCTAAAACTTGTCGCTTGTTTTTTAATAAATATAAAAGTAAGTCATATTCTTTTGGAGTTAAGTCAATATCACTTTTTAGACGTATCACTTCTCGTGTTTTTTCGTTTACTTTTAAATCGCCGGCATGGAGCCATTCATCATCTTCTATTGTTATCGAATTTGCAACTTGGCTCATTCGTAAAACAGCTCGAATTCTTGCGAGTAATTCTTCCATCCGAAACGGTTTCGTTATATAATCATTGGCGCCGAGATCAAGACCAGATACTTTGTCCTCAATAGAATCTTTAGCTGTTAACAAAATAACAGGAATTAGGGAATCCTTTAAACGAATGCGACGAAGTAACTCAATTCCACTCATTCCGGGTAGCATGACATCTAATAAAATTAAGTCCCATTTCCTAGAGAGATACACTTCTAGCGCATCGATTCCATTTGCAGCTTTCCCTAATTCATATCCTTCAATTTCTAATTCAATTTCCAGGAATCTTAAAATCTTCTCTTCATCTTCTACAATTAGTATGGATTCTTTCGTCAATAGTCATTTCACCTCGCGATTATTATTTCCTCCCCTAGTTGAGTTATGTATATAACTCAATTACTGCGCGTTGAGCGTACGTAATTAAGTTGTTCATTCTTGTTCAATTTAAAAGAAAGATCTATAAATTAAGCAGGGAAACTAACTAGGGCGATTGCATAGCAATTTGCAACAACCAATCCACCCTCAGCTTATCTAAAGTAAGCAAGGTAGTCGCTTCGTCTAAAGTGATAAATCGAAATACATCTTTATTAAAATCATTAACAACAATTTCGTTTACTCGAAAGAAAGTAAATGAATCATATAGTTTTTGTGGAAAGGAAACGCAGGCTATTTGATGAATAGTCTGCTTTTCCTATTCCCAATGAATAGTGTCGATATTTTGGAGCGGAATAGATATTGTTTCAGTCCCATTTGAAAAAGTAGCGATATCCGTTTCATTATTTACAAATACTAAACTTTCTAATGGTATAGCCACTCCTCCGACTATTACTTGTTTGATTGGATAGTTAGGAGGTAAGGAGCATAAAAGTGTACGTATGCTTTCTTTTACTTGTAAGACTTTTTCTACTAATATTTTTACTTCTTCAAAAGCTTCCTCTAGCTGTAATTCTAGCTGTTTCATGTTTTTTAGCATGATTTCATTCATTTTCTCGAGGGTGTCTTGTTTCTCCATAGCTGTTTTATTATATAGTTCGTGTTTGTTCACGCTTTGCTGCAGGCGGTTTAATAATTCATACTGACTATGGGATCGTCTTGTGAATAGCTTATTAAATCCATCCTGCTTGTTTATATATTCATTCATAGTATGAAGGGAACGTTCTTGTTTTTTTATATAGCTTCTATAACTATTGGATGTACGAGCCATTTCAAGAAAAATATCTTTTAGATGCAAATAATTTTGTCGCTGGCTTCTTTTTTGAAGGTTAAAAGCTTTTTCTTGTTTACGAATATCTTCTAGTATAGTTTGATATGACTTTTCAAGTTGTGTAATACAGTTCATCAAATGTAGATTAACTGCTTTTTGTTCTTCTAAGGAATCTTTATATTGGTTCGTCACAAAACGACCCTGATCCTTATTCATTGCAAGTGCTGCGGAAAATAATTGTACTTTCGATTCTTTCATTTCTACATACCCCTTTTAATAGTAACTGGTCGTCATACCCTATTTTATGTACCTTCTCCTTTTTGAGTGAAGAATTAGCTGTAGCCCATTCAGTGTAAAGCAGGTTTTTTAGTGAGGCTCCTATCGAAGATTTGAATTTTAGGAGGAAATTGGTGATTTGTGTCGAATAAATACGTAATCGAATCAATTTCATAATAGGGAACTAAATATTGAAATCCGAACAAAGTGGATTTCCGTTCCAATCAACGTAATAGCACACGAGTTTTCAGTTACATGAAGCGTTTATAAAAGTAGCTCTATCCATTAAATAAAATTGGTTGCATTGGCATATTTTAAAAGAGAAAGAAATTCGTTGGGGGGATTAGAATGAGAGAGGAAGAAATGGAAACGCTAAATCCGTTTTTCACTATTTGGCTTTCTACAAGAAAAACGATTCGCTATGTGCTTGATTATAAGGATTTAAGATATTCTCTTATAATAGCAGCAGTTGCAGGTATACCAAATGCGATTGGTGCAATAGGTGAATGGGAAAAAAAATTTGATATTTCATTGTGGCTAGTACTAATTGGAATTATTTTGCTTGGTCCGCTATTAAGTTTAATTGGTTTACCGATTGGAGCAGCTATATACACTTTCGTTGGAAAATGGTTCGGTGGTACTGGGAAATTCAAAGAAATGGTTCAAGCAATAGGGATAAATATGATTCCTATTATTTGGATGACACCTTACTATATACTATCTGCAATTATTGCTCGCAATGGATTTGCAGACATGACAACTGGGCCAATATCAGCGAGTGCAATTGGATGGTCTCTATTTTCGTTTTTTATCATGACTGCATTTGGAATTTGGATGATTATTATTCAAAGTAAAGCGATTGGTGAAGTCCATCAGTTTTCCAGTTGGAAAGGGTTTGCAACGCTAATTATTCCATCGATTATTATAGGAATGATTGTGTTTATCATTATGTTAATCTTTATCTTTTCATTTATAGGAGGACCATACTAGAAGTATCTAAGGACTTGAACTAGTTTAAGTTCAAGTTCTTTTTAACTTCATATAGATTTTTATTATTATTAAAGTGAGAATTACATAGGAGGATAACGAAATGAGACAAATTATTGCAATGGGGGGCGGCGGTTTTTCAATGGAACCGGAAAACCCGTTATTAGATCGATACATCTTGAAGCAATCTTCAAAAAAAAGACCCAAAATTTGTTTTATCGGAACGGCTAGTGGGGATGCAGATAGTTATATTGAAAAGTTTTATCATTTTTTTCAACAAGAAGAATGTGCACCGACACATTTATCTTTATTTAAACCTCCTACGCGTGATATCAAGAAATTTATCCTGGAACAGGACATTTTATATGTAGGTGGAGGTAATACAAAAAATCTAATGGTTCTTTGGAAAGAGTGGGAACTAGATATCGCGATTCGACAAGCTTATAACAATGGAACGATTTTATCAGGTATTAGTGCCGGCTCGCTTTGCTGGTTTGAAGAAGGGGTGACGGATTCATACGGAGACAAACTTGAACCTATTTCATGTCTTGGTTTAATAAGTGGGAGCAATTGTCCACATTACGATGGAGAGGAAGATAGACGTCCTGTTTATCAAAAGCTCATCAAAGAAGGAGTCATAGGGCCAGGATACGCTGCGGATGATGGAGTTGCCCTACATTTTATAAACGAAAAATTAAAAGATGTAGTGAGCTCTCGTCCACAAGCAAATGGATATCATGTGGATAATGGCTTAGAAACAAAGTTATCCACAGCGTATTTAGGAAGATTAAAAGAAGAAAGATGATTCCTGAACATAAACCGAAATACTTTGAAATAATAAATAGTAATTTGTAGTTTTGATAAGAGGCGATTTTACAAATGGATTATATACAAAAAGGAACGAGAGATTTTAGAAAGACAAATTTGGCCTTGTTTGCTGCAGGATTAATTACGTTCGCAAATTTATATAGTACGCAGGCAGTACTTCCGGAGTTTTCGAAGGAATTTCATATTTCACCGGCAGTGGCGAGTTTGTCCTTATCCCTTGCGACTTTTGCATTAGCAATTAGTCTCGTCATATTCGGTTCACTTTCAGAATCTTGGGGACGCAAACGATTGATGACGCTTTCTATTGTTTCAGCATCTGTATTAACGTTGGCGATTGCCTTTTCACCGAGTTTTGAACTACTGCTTGCTCTAAGGGTCATTCAAGGAATTGTATTTGCAGGTCTTCCGGCTATTGCGATGGCATACTTAGGGGAAGAAGTGGAGGCAAGGAGTCTCGGAGTTGCCATGGGGCTTTATATAAGTGGAAACTCTGTAGGAGGATTAGCTGGTCGTATCATTATGGGAACGATGACCGACTTGTTTAACTGGCAAGTTGGAATGATCTTTCTTGGAGTTCTTAGTATTGTGATTAGCATTTGCTTTGTTGTTGCCTTGCCTAATTCCAAACATTTTGAACCGCGAAAATTACAGTTTAAAGCGTTGGCAAGTTCGCTAATAGCCCATTTGAGAGATCCAGGAATGTTATATCTTTACGGTATTGGTTTTACATTGATGGCGAGTTTTGTTACCTTGTATAACTACATTAGTTTTAAGCTACTTGGTCCACCGTATTCATTGAGTACAACGATTGTTGGTTGGATTTTCATTATTTATTTAGTGGGAACGTTCAGTTCTACATGGTTTGGTAGCCTTGCAGATCGGTATGGGCGCCCTAAAGTCTTGATAGCGAGTATTCTTATTATGTTTACCGGTAGTCTAATTACGCTTGATATTCACTTAGTACTAAAAATTGTTGGGATTACGATCTTTACTTTTGGTTTTTTTGGAGCGCATTCTATTGCAAGTGGTTGGGTGAGTCGCCAAGCTAAGCATGATAGGGCACAAGCTTCCTCGCTTTATTTATTCTTTTATTATTTCGGTTCGAGTATCGGTGGAACTGCAGGTGGGTTTTTTTGGTCCAGATTTGGCTGGAGTGGGGTAATTAGCCTAATTGCTTGCTTTCTTCTAGGTGCCATTGTTCTTTCGTACTGTCTTCGTCGATTTTCAGTACATGAATGAAAAAGGGTTTACTAGCCATATTAAAAACGTACGATTGATATGAAAGGGTGGTTTATAATATGTCTAGTGAAAATTATAAAAAAGCAAGTAAATACACGAATTCGTTAAATCCGAGCGCTAAAAACAAAGACGTGAAAGAAGAAATTTCGATTGAGCTAGCTGAATTTGATAGCTTGCTGCCTAAGCAAGAGCCAATGACGCCGAATCAACGCAAAGAGGGTATGGCGGATAAAATGTACAAAGATAAAGGTTAATCAGGATCAAGAAATGGGGTATCCACAAGTCATTATTGACGAGGTGGGCCCCAATTTTCTTGTTAGTTTAGCCAAAATTCATTAATTAATGCAGCTAAACCGCCTTGGAAGCCGCACCGATTGCATTGAAGGAACAAGAGGTAATTTTACAAGTAATTGTTCGTCATCTCCATCGCCGACTCCAGTACGGTTATCCCCATTGTGGATAACTGAGACGTCTTCACTTTACTCTTCGAAAGATTGTTTAGTGATCGTTACTGACTTTCTTGTTGTTACGTGTATTCCGTAACCAATTATGGTCCCGATGAATGCTGGAATAATCCAGCCTAGACCAAGTGCTGCAAATGGCAAATAGCTCATATAAGTATCAACAATTCCAAAAGTGAACCCAAATGCTTTCAATCCATCATACAAAGCGACTATTCCCGTAAAAATCATTGCAAAAATGTAAACGTATGATGAGCCTCCAAATAACGGATGAAATAAAGAAATCACGATTAACACAATTGTTAAGGAGTACGTGGCTACTAAAAATGGAACACTCACCGATAAAATAGTATTTAGTCCAAAGTTCGCAACCCCAAAACTAATGAGTGTAAAAAACAATGCAATCTTTTTGTAGCTCACTTTTGGAACTAATGAATGAAAATAGTTGCCACAAGCAGAGACTAGTCCTACACAAGTAGTAAAGCAAGCTAAAACGAAAATAATGCCTAACAGTATATTTCCCCATGGGCCAAACAGTAATAAGGAAGCAGATGAAAGAAGAATGCTTCCATTTTCAAATGATTCTAACCCTGCCATTTTTACGCCGATATAACCTAAAGAACAATACACAACAGTGAGTAATAGCCCTGCTAGAAGCCCGGCTTTTAGCATTTCTCTTCGTATCTTTTTTCCGTCCGAAACTCCTTGTCGCTTCAATGTATTGATAATAACAATTCCGAACGCCAGTGCAGCAAGAGCATCCATTGTGTTATAGCCTTCCAAAAATCCTTTTAGAAAAGGAGAATGTACATATTCTGGAGTGACAGGGTTCAATGCTCCATTTTTTAATTGTATAAAGCCAGCCACAACTAATAAAAACATACTTAGTAATAAAAGAGGGGTAATGATTTTCCCCATGAGATCCACCATTTTGTTTTGGTTTAAGCTTACTAAAAAGACAAGAAAGAAGAACACTGCTATAAAAATGACTAAAGCAAAGGGTGAATCAGGAACAAAAGGTTTTAATCCCATTTCATATGCAAGGGAGGCATTTCGTGGAATAGCTAGAAATGGACCAAGTGATAAATAGACGATAAGGGTAAAAATAATTCCGAAAACAGGATGTACTCTGCTAGCTAGTGTACGAACCCCGCCTTCGACAAACGATAATGCAGTCAATACAAGTAGCGGTAGCCCAACTGCAGTTACGATAAATCCAGTAATAGCAAGCGGGAAGTTTGTCCCTGCATTTGCTCCTAAGAAAGGTGGAAATATAAGATTTCCAGCTCCAAAAAACATCGAAAATAACATTAATCCAACAAATAACGTTTTAGATTTACTCATTTCATTCACTCCTTCAACATAATAATCCATATTCAGTGAAAAAAGGCACAAAAAAAACTCGCCCCTATAAAAGGGACGAGATTACTCGCGATACCACCCTAATTCTGGAAATGTGTCTATCACAAATATTCCAGCACTCAGCCAACGTACTAACATACGTGATCCCATGGTAACGGGGGATAAACCGGCAAAATCTACTAATGGTTCAACTTTGCTTCTCCGAGACTACTTCCGAAATGGGCTTAAACATCGACTTTCAGCAAACGTCGACTCTCTATAGATTAAGAAACCATTCATACTTGTTCTCTTCAACGAATTTGGATTGCTTCAAATCATAGCAATTGAAAAGTAAACTGTCAATACCAAGTGGGAAGTTGTATTATTCAAATAATTATTAGTCTCGGTATAATGAAATGGTATATGTTGCGCAAGATACTTCTATGTGAGTAAGATGACGATAAGAAGTTTAGGAGGTGATCATCATGGATGAGCAATTAAAGGATTTTCATCTACGAATACAGAAAATCGGTCATGTTGACCGAGAAGTGAATCGTGGGATTGAATTTGTTTTAGTAATCGAAGGTAAGCTTACGATTGAAACGAACAGTCGAATCTATCAGATGAAAGAAAAAGATTTGCTTGTCATTAATAGAAACGAGTTTTTTGAAATGAATGGAAATAAAGAGAATAGTGTTCTACGGTTCACCATTTCTGATTCGTATATGGATCAATCCTATTCAGAGTACCGACACCAACGATTTGAATGCTTTTCACAGGACATTGACATCGGTCGAGAAGCGTTAATGGACCAACTTCGCACATTTTTTGGTGAAATGGTCATTATATACTTCCGTAAAGACGATATTTACACGATTGAAATGCAACGGATAGTGAGTGAGATTCTTCTTATACTCATTCGTCGTTTCAAAGAGGAAGGAAAGGCATTAGGACAGCTAGATGCTAAAGATGATAGGATTGTACAGCTTATTGATTTTTTGGAGAGACATTATCGAGAACAAATTACGCTAGAACAGATGGCTCATAAGCTATATATGTCACCAGGGTATTTGTCGCGATATTTCAAGCGGAAAATGGGAGTAGGATTTAGTCGTTTTTTGATGGATATTCGATTGAAGCATAGTGTGAAGGACTTACTTTATACGTCAAATTCCATTGCTTCTATCGCTATGAACAATGGTTTTCCAAACACAAAGTCCTTTACGAGTTTTTTTAAAGAAGTTTATGAGGAAACACCAAAAGTATATCGAGAACGTCATATAAAAGAGAAAGTAAGCATTAGCAAAACAGTTAGCATAAAAGGTGTTGAAACTCTCACTAACTCATCCGATATTTTTCTTCAATTAGGTTCCCTGCTTGCTGAAACGGATAAAACATACAGCAATACAGAAACTCGTTTTGAGGAGCTCAATATCGATGTATCCATTCCGACAAATGACAAAATTAATCGTCCAGATCATGTCTTAATAATTCGGGAATTAAAAGAGCTTTTAAAAGAAGATATACGTGAGCAAGTATTAGCGGTAAAAGATGATTTGCGGCTTAGCTATATAGGGATTCAGAACTTAATCAGTAGTGCTACTTTTCTTCCTAATGTTGAAACAGATGAAACCATTGCTACTTCTTCCCCTTATTTTAAAGCAGATATGACGATTAACTTTTTAAAAAAGCATGAACTTGCCATATTTAGCCGCGTTAGATATCAGGATATTTCGGCTGATGAAGGGGTGTATTTTAAAAGATTGGAGGGTTTTTTACGACATTGTCTCCAAGTGTACGGTGAATCTTATGTTAGTAAGTGGCATGTTCTCTTTTATGAATCGTCTATTACAGCGGTTGAAAGCAAAGAGCTACGTCGTATGTATACCAAACTGTATAACACTATTAAAAACATTGTACCTGGGATGCAGATCGGTGTGTATTTACCATTCTCCTATGCGGATGAAAAAACAAGCGAACAGCATATGTGGATCTTACAAGAAAATGAACGCTTTGATTTTATTGGGTTCCATGCCAATCAAAATGAAGTAATAGATTTTGAAGAAACGAGTAGTGATCGATTTTTACTTGCAAAAGACTATATTAAAGAAAAAACGAACAAAGTGAAATACTATTTGAAGCAGCATCATATCGATAAACCACTCCATTTAGTAACGTGGAATACGCTATCCGGAAATACACGTTATACAAATGGAACGTTTTTTCGAGGGGCATTAGTGTTAAAGAGTGCATGGGATATTTCAAACGATGTCCATTCACTCGCATTCTGGATTAATACTGAACTGCATGAAGTGGATGATCAACATCATCGCATCCAATTAGAAGGAATGGAATTGTTTCATTATTTTAATGGGAAACGTCCAGCTTTTTACGCTATGTTGTTTGCAGAAAAACTTACGGGAAGCATTATCGCACAAGGATCGGATTTCATCATGACGCAATATGAGGGAGGCTATCAATTAATACTGATGAATTGTATTAATGTAAACCCGTATTTCTCTATAGAAGACGCTTTTTTGAAGAAGTTAAATAAAGATATACGAGTCATTATCACAGGCCTGGAGCATGGAGAATATCAAGTTCGCAAGTATACGTATGATAAAGACAATGGAGCACTTTATACAAATTGGTGGAATTTAGGAAGTAAACATGGAGTAGATATAGAAATTGCGGAATACATTAATCGTTTAAGTCATCCTTCTTTGCAAATTTTTGACGAAAAAATAGATGGGGACTGGTCGTTTTATTCATATTTAACGATTAACGCCATTCATTTCTATGATATACGTAAGTCTTATATATAATAATCTCATTACAAAATATCTTTTAACGCCAGGGGATGCTAACATAGCGTCCCTTGGTTTTTTTGTGCGAAGGAACGAACGGAACAGTAACAAGCATGCTTCGGAAAAGGTAAAATATTAACTGTTTTTTTTGTACCTTTCATTTCACTAAACAAAATAATGTCCATCTTTTGAAAGAAAGGCATCAAAAAAAGCATGATGATGAAAAGATTTTTCTTTTAGAATATAACTATAGGAAGCTTACCTAACAATCATAATAAAAGGCCTTGAATATATTCTTAATTATTATGTATGAATCTGAACTTTTAACAAATAATCAATAAATAGTGACACAAATTAAAGGAGTGTACGTTATGGAAACAACCTACAAAGGTACAAATAAAATGATCACAGGAATTGTGTTTGGTGTTCTTACATTCTGGCTATTTGCACAAGCATTGCTAAATGTTGTTCCTTCTGTTCAAAAAGATTTGGGCGTTTCACTTGGTACAGTGAACATTGCCATTAGTTTAACGTCCTTGTTCTCAGGATTGTTTATCGTTGCTGCTGGAGGACTTGCAGATAAAATTGGCCGTAAAAAGATGGCTAATATTGGTTTTATTTTAAGTATAATTGGTTCACTTTGTCTAGTTTTAGCTCACGGACCCGTATTGCTCATTATTGGACGTATCTTTACAGGATTTTCGGGTGCAGCTATTATGCCATCAACAATCGCCTTAATGAAAGCTTATTTTGAGGGAGCAGATCGCCAGCGTGCTCTAAGTTTCTGGTCCATCGGTTCTTGGGGAGGAACAGGGATTGCCTCATTTTTAGGTGGTGCCATTGCCTCATCTTTGGGATGGAGATGGATTTTCATCATTTCTATCATCGTTGCCATTATTGGTATGCTTCTATTGAAAGATACACCAGAAAGTAAACAAAAATCTGAGGGTGCTTTTAAATTCGATTACACTGGATTAATCATTTTTATCATCACCATGCTTGCTTTGAATGTATATATTAATTTCGGAGCCACTCTTGGATGGACAAGCCCAATTTCCATTGTTCTTATCGTTGTCACAATCATAGGCTTGCTTGTTTTCATAAAAGTTGAAAGTGGTAAAAAGATCGCACTGATTGACTTTGGTGTATTTAAAAATAAGGCATATACTGGTGCGACGATTTCTAATTTCTTGTTAAATGCAACTGCTGGTGCGATAGTTGTAGCTAATACGTATGTACAAGTAGGTCGTGGAATGAATTCATTCCAAGCAGGTTTGTTATCACTAGGTTATCTAGTAGCTGTGCTTGTGATGATTCGTGTCGGAGAGAAAATATTACAAAAAGTAGGCGCAAAAAAACCAATGATCTGGGGTTCCATCATTACGACAATTGGTGTGGCATTGATGGGCTTAACTTTCTTACCAGGTGTAGGTTATATAATTTCTGAATTCATTGGATTTACACTATTTGGTCTCGGACTTGGATTTTATGCGACTCCATCAACGGATACATCTGTATCGAATGCTCCTGCTGACAAAGTAGGGCAAGCAGCTGGAGTTTATAAAATGGCAAGCTCACTTGGTGGTGCATTCGGCGTTGCGATTTCCGCAGCTACTTATGGTGCAATCGCAACAAGTGGAAATCTTGAATCAGCCGGTGCAATTGGTATGGCCGTAAATGTTATATTTGGTATAATTTCAATACTATCTATTATCTTTTTGGTGCCAAATGATGCGGGTAAAACATCTAATGCACCTCAACATAAATAAGCTTGAAACCAAGCTGTAGAATAATTAGCAATTGGAAATGTAAAACGCGCCACATTTAGTGGCGCTTACGAAAATAATAAATAGGTGGTTAGATCATGAAAAGTGAATTAATGGAAATGTTAGAATCTCGCAAGGATGAAATAATTGAAATTCGCCGCTATTTACATGAGAATCCCGAGTTATCCTTTAAAGAAGAAAAAACAGCTCAATATATTGCAGACTTCTATAAAGGCAAAGATGTTGAAATTCAAACGAATGTTGGAAATGGCTACGGTATCATCGTTACGATCAAAGGTAGTAAACCTGGTAAAACAATTGGGCTTCGTGCAGATTTTGATGCACTCCCAATTGTGGAAGAAACACCAGTACCATTTAAGTCAAAAAACGAAGGTGTCATGCATGCTTGTGGTCATGATGGGCATACAGCGTATTTATTAGTATTAGCAGATTGCTTAATCCAATTGAAATCAGAGCTATCTGGAACGATTAAAATAATCCATCAACATGCCGAAGAGGTTCCACCAGGTGGTGCAAAAAGTATTGTAGAATCTGGGCTACTTGATGATGTAGATGAAGTGTATGGGATTCACTTGCTTCCAATGGGGCCAGCAGGATTAGTTGGCTATCACGCAGGGTATGCATTCAATGGAAGAGCGTACATGAAATTGAAAATACAAGGTAGAGGTGGACATGGTTCCTCTCCACATTTAGCAAATGATGCGATTGTTGCAGGTGCTCATTTTGTTACTGCAATTCAAACGGTAATTAGTCGCAGATTAAGCCCATTTGAAATTGGCGTAATAACTATTGGTTCTTTTGATGGGAAAGGTACATTTAATGTCATTAAAGACAGCGTAGAGCTAGAAGGTGACATTCGTTATATGACGGATGAAACGAAAGAAAAGATCGAAAAAGAAGTAAAACGTCTTGTTAAAGGGTTAGAGGAAGAGTTCGGCGTTACTTGTGAATTAATGTATGAGATGGATTATCCGCCCGTATACAATAATCCTGAATTGACAGCGAAAGTGGCTGAGACACTTAAAAATGCAAATGATCCACATATTAAAGAAGTAAAAGAATTCCCAGCACTTGCTCCATCGGAAGACTTTGCTTATTATGCGAAAGCATTCCCATCATGCTTCTTCTATATTGGTTGTACACCTGAAGGCGTGGAAGATCCATACTTTAATCACCATCCAAAGTTCGATATAGATGAAGCGTCATTGTTAGTCGCAGCAAAAGCTGTAGGACTAGTTGTATGTAGTACGCAAGAATAAAAAAGTAAGGCTATCTCTAAAGTTTATTTTGACTTAAGAGATAGCCTTTTAATATTACTATGGCATGTGAATAACTTTCTCTCAACAATAGAAGGCATATCACTATATAGAGAAACTGCGTCGTAAGGTGACTGCTATGATTTTCGCAGCAGTCGGACGCTTTCCGCCGGGTAAGAGATGAGCCTTCACCGCCGCTACGCGTACGTTGTGAAGTCTCATCTGTCTCACCAGAGGAACGAAGGCTAAGAGCGCCACATCGTGTGGCAACGCCTTCGTGACCAACATCCTGTTGGCCTCCGCTGGAGTCGCC
>NZ_JBIWEX010000028.1:0-60614 GCF_044762745.1 Psychrobacillus sp. NPDC096426
CTCTTTTCTAGGATTGGTTGTGGTGACTTAATTCTACCAAGAAAAGGTCTTCCTTTTTTGTATTTATTCATTTACACAAAATATTTTACACTCTCGAAATCTAGCCTCTACATAATAAAAAAGTAACTTTCTAGCTCAAACAAAAAAAATAAGTTTACATAAAGAAAAATGAGGTACATAGAAAATAGACACAACAAACTTTAACCTATGGAAACGGAGGTAATTTCAATGAAAAGAAAAATGATTGCTTTACCATTTGCGTTATCTACCGCCTTATTATTAGGGGCTTGTGGCGATAGTGATGACGACTTAGATGATGTGGAAGTAAATGATCCATTATTAGAAGATGATGGTCAAAACGATATCGGGATTCCTGAAGACGAAAATGAGGAAGAGGTGGATGAAGGTACTGATTCCACTGAAAACTCCACACCATAAAACTTTCAACAAAAGCACACTCTCCTTTTTTATAAAGAGAGTGTGCTATAAATCTACTATCAATATTTTACATACATATAGTCCTAAAATCTAACTTGCAACTAAGAAAGTACCTGTGTACACGACTAATGAAATAACAACAATTCGCGATTAGATAAAAAAAACTCAAAATCGTTGAAAAAACGATTTTGAGTCACTTTCATTAGTAAACTGATGTATTCTCTTTCGTAATATTCTCCAAAATCTCTTTCACGCGCGCTAGGAAACGACCGGCAACTAAACCATCCAGTACACGGTGGTCTAATGATAGACATAAGTTCACCATATCACGTGCCGCAATCATGCCACCATCCATAATAACAGGGCGTTTCACAATAGACTCCACTTGTAAAATCGCAGCTTGTGGGTGGTTGATAATTCCCATGGATTGCACAGAACCGAATGAACCAGTGTTATTTACTGTGAAAGTACCACCTTGCATTTCGTCTGATTTCAATTTGCCAGAACGAACTTTTACAGCTAATTCATTTATTTCACGTGCGATGCCTTTAATTGTTTTTTCATCCGCACTTTTGATGACTGGAACGAAAAGTGCATCATCTGTCGCTACCGCAATGGAAATATTGATGTCTTTTTTCTGTACAATTTTATCTCCTGCCCACATCGAATTCATAATAGGGAATTCTTTTAGTGCTTGGGAAACGGCTTTTACGAAAAATGCGAAATACGTTAAGTTGAAGCCTTCTTTTGCTTTAAACTCTGTTTTTAGTGAATCACGGTATTGTACTAGGCTTGTTACATCCACTTCAATCATCATCCAAGCATGTGGAGCTTCATGTTTGCTTCGTAGCATATTTGCTGCGATTGCTTTCCGTACACCTGTAACTGGGATCTCAATATCCCCTACTGCTACTGGTACATTTACTGAAGCTGTTTTTGGCGCAGCTGTTGGTTGTGGAGCTAAATTAACTTGCTCTACATTTGGTTCAACTTGTGCAGCAACTGGGATTTCTCCGTTTTCAATAATTTTCAGCAAATCTTTACGTGTAATACGGCCTTCATTGCCAGTACCATTAACTAACGTAAGGTCAATTCCATGTTCTTGTGATAATTTAAGTACGGCCGGTGAATAACGAGCTTTTGCACCTTTTTCGCGGTCGACTTTCCCTGCATGCTTTTGTACTTCTGCAGGTTTAACTGTTTCGGCTGTTGGCTGCTCTGGAGCAGTTTCTACAACTTCTTCTGTAGATCCGCCTTCTGTTTCAATTGTACAAACGACTTCTCCAACCGCAAGTGTATCTCCTTCGTTAGCAATTAGTTCCTTAATAACTCCTGTAAAGGAAGAAGGCACTTCTGCCGTTACTTTGTCTGTGTTTACTTCAGCAAGTGCGTCATACTTATTTACTTGGTCGCCTGGTTTTACTAACCATTTTTCGATTGTACCTTCTGTTACACTTTCCCCAAGTTGAGGCATTTTGATTTGTTCTAAAGCCATGTAAGTCCCTCCTTAATAGTCCGCTAATTCGCGCATCGCTTTTTCGACTTTATCTGGATTGATCATAAAGAATTTTTCCATCGTTGGCGCATATGGCATAGCAGGAACATCTGGACCAGCAAGACGCATAATTGGTGCATCTAGATCAAATAAGCAATTTTCTGCAATGATTGCCGCTACTTCGCTAATAATGCTGCCTTCTTTGTTATCTTCGGTTACGAGAAGAACTTTACCTGTTTTAGATGCTGCTTCAATTATTGCTTCCTTATCTAATGGATAAATAGTACGTAAATCAAGGACATGCGTAGATATTCCGTCTTTTTCTAATCGTTCTGCAGCTTGCAGCGCAAAGTGAACAGCAAGACCATACGTTATGACTGTAATGTCTTCCCCTTCACGTTTTACGTCCGCTTTACCGATTTCGATTGTATAATCCTCTTCCGGAACTTCGCCTTTAATAAGACGGTACGCACGTTTATGCTCAAAGAACATAACAGGATCTTCATCGCGGATTGCCGCTTTTAATAGGCCTTTAGCGTCATAAGGAGTAGAAGGAATGACAATTTTCAATCCCGGTTGGTTTGCAAAAATTGCTTCTACTGATTGTGAGTGATAAAGCGCACCATGGATACCACCGCCGAAAGGGGCACGAATTACAATTGGACAAGTCCAGTCATTATTCGAACGGTAACGTATACGCGCTGCTTCCGAAATAATCTGGTTTACTGCAGGCATGATAAAATCCGCAAACTGCATTTCCGCAATAGGACGTAGACCGTACATAGCAGCACCAATTCCAACGCCTGCAATAGCAGATTCCGCAAGGGGTGTGTCTAAAACGCGATATTCACCGAATTCATCATATAGACCATTCGTAGCTTTGAATACTCCGCCTTTTCGACCTACGTCTTCTCCAAGAACGAATACGCGCTCATCACGAGTCATTTCTTCTTTCATTGCAAGTGTAATTGCATCGATATAAGACATGATTGCCATTATGCGTTCCCCCCATCTTTTTCTGCATATACGTGCTTCAATGCATCTTCTGGAGCAGCATACGGTGCATTTTCAGCATAATCCGTTGCTTCGTTTACTTCTTTCATGATGCGGTCGTTAATTTCTTTTTCTAATTCAGTCGTTAAAATATCATGATCTCGTAAATATTTTGCAAACGTAATAAGTGGATCTAGTGCTTTACCTTCCGCAATATCTTCTGCAGTACGGTATTGACGATCATCATCATCCGATGAGTGAGCAGTTAAACGATAAGTGACTGCTTCGATCAAACTTGGACCTTCTCCGTTACGAGCACGATCCGCTGCTTCTTTCACTACTTTATAGACAGCAATAGGATCTTTTCCATCAACTGTCACTCCAGGCATACCGTAACTGGATGCACGATCCGCAACCGTTTTACTCGCCACTTGGCGTTCAAATGGGACAGAGATTGCGTATTTATTGTTCTCAACCATTGTGATACATGGTAATTGGTGAACGCCCGCAAAGTTTAATCCTTCGTGGAAATCTCCTTGGTTAGATGAACCTTCTCCAAGCGTTACAAATGTAATGAAATCCTTTTTCTCGATTTTAGCAGCAAGTGCTACTCCCACAGCGTGTGGTAATTGAGTAGTAACCGGAGAAGAACCAGTTAAAATTCTATTTTTCTTTTGACCAAAATGCCCAGGCATTTGACGACCGCCAGAGTTTGGATCTTCCGCTTTTGCAAAAGCAGATAACATTAAATCCTTTGCCGTCATACCAAAATGTAATACAACACCCATATCACGGTAATATGGTGCAATATAGTCTTTTGTATTATCAAGAGCAAACGCTGCTCCCACCTGTGCTGCTTCTTGTCCTTGACAAGAAATAACGAAAGGAATTTTACCAGCACGGTTTAATAACCACATACGCTCATCAATACGACGTGCCATTAACATCGTTTCGAACATTTTCAGCACATCTTCGTTTGTTAACCCTATTTCTTCGTGACGATTTGTTGTCATATAGAACTCCTCCTTTTACATATGAATAGCTTTACCATCTACAGCTAGTGCCGCTTCTCCCATTATTTCACTAAGTGTTGGGTGCGGATGAATCGTATGCGCGATTTCCCAAGGAGTTGCATCCAGAACCATAGCTAGACCTGCTTCCGAAATCATATCCGTTACATGAGGTCCAATCATATGAACACCTAAAATATCATCCGTCTTTTTATCAGCAACGATTTTGACAAAACCATCTGATTCGCCATAAACAAGTGCTTTGCCAATTGCTTTAAAGGAGAATTTACCAACTTTCACTTCGAATCCTTGCTCTTTTGCTTGCTGTTCCGTAATCCCAACACTAGACGCTTCAGGGTTCGAGTAAACACAACGAGAAACTAGTGTATAGTCAATTGGCGAGATTTGCTTTCCGGCAATATGCTCGATAGCTGTAATACCTTCATGACTTGCAACATGTGCTAGTTGAAGACCCCCAATTACATCACCAATAGCATATATATGAGATTCTTTAGTTTGGAATGTTTCAGTTACTTGGATAAATCCTTTTTCTACAACTATATCTGTGTTTTCAATCCCAATACCTTCTACATTCGCTTGACGGCCAACTGAAACGAGCATTTTTTCAGCCGTGAACGTTTTATTTTCTCCATTTAGTTCTGCCGATATGGTTACTTGATTGTCCCCTGTTTCCAATGTTTCCGGGAGTACTTTTGCACTTGTTGCAAATGTGACTCCTTTTTTAGCAAGTAGTTTTTGCATTTCTTTAGAGATATCTTTATCTTCCGTTGGTATGATGCGATCAGCATATTCAATAACCGTCACTTCTACACCAAAATCATTTAACATGGAAGCCCATTCGATTCCGATAACTCCACCACCGACGATAACAATCGATTTTGGTAATACAGTCATTGCTAATGCATCGTCTGAACTCATGACAAAAGTGCCGTCGATTGTAAGACCTGGTAAAGTACGAGGTCTTGAACCCGTTGCAATGAGTACATTTTTCGGAATAAGCATTTCATTTTCATTGCCATTATTCATCTCAACGGAGATCGTTCCACCTGGTGAAGGAGAAAAGATGGATGGACCAAGCATTCTACCTGTACCTTCATACACATCAATTTTACCTTTTTTCATAAGCCCCTGTACACCTTGATGCAACTGGCTGACGATGGCTTCTTTACGAGCTTGCACACGATTAAAGTCCAGTGTCACGTCAGAAGTATTGACACCAAAATCGGCTGCATGATTTTTCGTCGTTGCGTACACTTCTGCGCTACGAAGCAAAGCTTTACTCGGAATACATCCTTTATGTAAGCATGTACCTCCAAGATTGCCTTTTTCTACAATTGCCGTTTTCAATCCTAATTGAGCCGACCGAATAGCCGCGACATAACCTCCTGTACCTCCACCGATGATAACTACATCATATTCTTTTGCCAACGAATTAGCCTCCTTCATACTAAACAGAACCAATTTTGAACGAAGAAGGCCGCTTTTTTCAAAGTCGGCCCTTCATTTGGTTATCTATTATTTTGCTTGTTTTTCGTCTACTTTATATTATCGATTTGTAATAATATGTTTGCCGTTTTGTAAAAATTGGCTACGAGATTTTCCTATACGTTCAATGCGCTCTTCCGCAAGTCGGTCTGCTGCAACGTACGTAGGAATTTCATCTCTTTTAGAAATAGCGAAAATCTTTTCTATTGTATCATATATACATGAAACTCGTTTCATCGCACGCTCGTGATTGTAGCCATATAATTCATCTGCAACGTTAATAACTCCACCCGAATTGATAACATAATCTGGTGCATATACAATGCCCATTTCATGAATGATATCGCCATGTTTTGTTTCTTTTAATTGGTTGTTTGCAGAACCTGCAATTACTTTTGCTTTTAGTTGTGGAATGGTGTTGTCGTTAATAATTGCACCTAGTGCACACGGTGCAAAAATATCTGCATCTTGTGCATAGATTTCGTCTACTCCAACTTGTACTGCACCAAATGCATTTACAGCACGGTCAACTGAAATCTGGTTAATATCCGCTACAATTAGTTTTGCGCCTTCTTTGTGTAAATAATCGCATAATGTGTATGCAACATTGCCTACACCTTGCACTGCAACTGTTTTTCCTTCTAAAGAATCAGAACCAAATGCTTCTTTTGCAGCAGCTTTCATTCCTACGTATACACCGTAAGCAGTTACTGGTGATGGATTACCTGATGAACCAAATGCTTCGGAAATACCTGTTACATAATTCGTTTCTTCATGAATAATATCCATATCTGCTACAGTTGTACCAACATCTTCTGCTGTAATATAACGACCATTTAACCCTTGAATAAAACGACCGAATGCACGGAACATTTCTTCGTTTTTGTCTTTCAATGGATCTCCAATAATAACCGTTTTCCCACCACCCAGATTTAGACCTGCAGCAGCATTTTTATATGTCATACCTTTTGCTAATCGTAGCGCATCTTCAATTGCCTCTTCTTCTGATGCATAATTCCACATACGAGTACCACCAAGTGCTGGTCCAAGCGTTGTGTCATGAATTGCAATAATCGCTTTCAATCCAGATGTTTTATCTTGGCAAAAAATTAATTGCTCATAATCGTAAGTCTCCAAATATTTGAAAATTTCCATGTGTAATTCCTCCTAGTAGTTAAATGATTTGTCTATCTATATAATCAATACCTCTTGTTGCTTGAACGTAACTCTCATTTTGTTGAGAAAGTTAAACTAAGTTATATTTTTCTAGTTTGTAATATAATGTACGCAGCGAGATTTGCAGTTTTTTAGCAGTTTGCGATTTATTTCCACCGCAAGTTTTCAGTGCACGAGACAATACTTTTTTCTCCATCTCATCCATCTGTTCGGCAAGCGTACCCTTTGACTCATCATCTTCGTCTCCATTAGTTGTTAAAACAAGCATTGATTTTGGTAAATGTTGTTCTTCAACAAATCGATCATTTGGCTGCAGGAAAATCATGGAACGGCTGATAATATTTTCGAGTTCACGAACATTTCCAGGCCAATCATAGTCAAGTAAGCTTGCCATCGCTTCCTCTGTGAACCCTTCTACATTCCGACCAAATTCTTGGTTTAGTCTCACAAGTAAATGTTCCGCTATAAGTGGAATGTCTTCTTTTCGCTCTCTTAAGGAAGGAATATGAATGGGCATTCGATTTAATTGGAAATAAAAATCTTCCCGAAAAGTGCCTTCGCGCATTGCTTTTTCTAAATTTAAACTGCTCGCTGCGATAATTCGTACATCTACAGGAATAGAAGAAGTACCTCCAACCCGAATGATGGCATTTTCTCTTAGAACGCGGAGCAATTTTGCTTGCGTCTTTTTCGTTAGTTCCCCAACTTCGTCCAAGAAAATAGTACCATTAACAGCACTCTCGATTAGTCCCGCTTGACTTAACCCACTCTCTTCAAAACCAAATAAGTCTTTTTCCAATAAATGCTCTTCCAAAGCACTACAATTAACACGGATAAATGGATAAGGCGCTCTGTCGCTTTCACTATGAATCGCATGGGCAAATAAATCCTTCCCCGAACCGACCTCTCCCCTCAAAAGAACGGTAACTGTTACACTTGCCGCTAGTTTCGCTTGCTCAGTCGCAAAAATTATTTGTCTAGATGTTCCGGAAATATCTTTCAGTGAATAGGATAATTCCAATGTCCGAATAAGCGTTTTTGCACGATCCAGCTCTTTCATTAGTCCGCGCATTTCAGTCATGTCGTGAATGACCCCGACACTCCCTTTTATCTCGCTATTCACAAGAATCGGAGCAACATTCACAATCACATCTTTTTTCTGTTTCCCAACTCGAAGATTTACTCCACGAATCGGCTTTTTCGTTTGCAATACCTTTAAATGGATACTTTCCCCTTCTGAAATATCCGCAGTTGCTGGCCTACCGATTACTTCTTCTTCGCTGAAACCGGTAATGCGGGTATATGCAGGATTAATAAGAATCCCTTTACCTTCTTCATCCACTACAGAAATAGCGTCATCACTTGAATGGATAATTGCTTCTAACATTTTTTGTATTTCTGTCAAATTTGTAATCTCTTCTGCAAGTCGAAGTACTTCAGTAATATCCTTAAATACCGCAAATGCGCCGACTCGTTTTCCCTCTGCATCAATCATTGGATATCTTGACGTAACTATTTTGGTACCGCTTTCAAGAGTGAGTTCTTTGTTCAATTCGACACTACCAGCCTCGAATATTCTCGGTAATTCACTTAAGCTTATTACTTCATGCACATGCTTTCCTATTGCTTGTTCAACGGGCATTTTCGTCATTCTTTCGGCACTTTTATTGAAAAAATTGACGATTCCTCGGTCATCAATCCCGATCATGCCTTCCTCGATAGAGTTAAAAATAAGTTCTTGCATCATTTTTTTGCGATCAATGATTTGAATATAATCATTTTTTTCTTCTAATAATGTAACGATTAAGTTGGCAATCCCACCTGGTATTATTACTGCTGTAGCAGGTCTATTTACAAGAAGTTGTTGAAAAACCTCTTTTTGTCCTGTTACATCAATGATGATTTGAATATTTCCGCTTATAAGAGGTTTCCAATCTGAATAAGTTGGAATTTGATGCTCTTTTGCGTAAATTATTCCTGGGGCTTCTTCGTTGATATCAACGATTGCAGATACTTGTAAGTAATCCGCTTGTTCGATCAACTTCAGAAGTGCATATCCACCGTTACCTGCACCTATAATTAATATATTTTGCAAAAATATGCACACCCCCGTTTTCTCTTTCGCAACTTATTGCACTTCTCATTTATCATAACTTAAGTTTCTTTCGTTGACAATCATATTCTTGCATGTAAAATTAAAAATGTAGGAACAGGAGTGAAGAAAATGGGTCGTTTAGCGGCTTTGATCGTGTTATTAATTCCTGGAATTTTAGCAGCGTTTGGGATTAAATTAATGAGAGATACGTTTTTCGGTTTGCAAATTCTCCCTATCGGGGGCTTAGCTTTACAATTTATAAGCGGAATTATTTTCACTGTTTTAGGCTTAGGGTTCTTTGCCGGATTTTTATTGAACAGGGATCGAAAGAACGGAAAAGTAGCTCCACGATTTCAAAAGAAGAAGGAATCTTGACTTTTTAAGTCAGATTCCTTTTTTGTCGTTGCATAATTTTTTCTGGATAGTCCGTAATCCAACCAATAACGGATTCATGTGGATGATCGATGTATTTTTCATTTCCTTTGACATTGTAAAAGCGAATCGGAAATCCTGCATTCCATATTCTGTACATTAGTTCCGAATCATAAAATTTTTTGTTTAAATGTATGGCATCCCATTTTTTTATAGATAAAACATAATCCCAATCGGAGTTTTTTCTTCCGATGAAAGCTGTTTTTGCATTCAACCCCATTGCATGTATCGTTTGCAATATACTAAATTCGAACGAAGAAAAATGGACATCTACAATACCTTTTGTTTTTTCAACAACTTCAATAATTTTTTCTATTTTTCCTAGAAACGATTCCTTTATTTCAATATTCAATTTTACACCAGTAGGTGCGACTAATTGTAAAAACTGGTCGAATGTCATCACGCGACTGTACCAAAATTTTCGACTAAGTGGACTTCCTAATTTAAGCTGCAAAATTTCTTCTGCTCTCATATCCGTAATACGTCGACTATTTCCAGCTAATCGAAAAAAGTCAATATCATGCGTCACGAAAGCAACACCGTCTGCGGATAGCTGTAAATCTATTTCAATCCCATCAACTCCAAGCATGATTGCACGTTTGACAGCTTTCATAGAATTTTCGACATACCTATTTGGGGCTCCACGATGCGCATAAACGGGTATATTAGACATTTAACTCCCCATTTTCTATTTTAAATTTTCCTTTCGTTGAACTTGATAATACGGATGATTTATAGCCAATTTGAATTAACGTCCCAGCATTCGCTTCTTTTGTAATATGAATATAGCAGTCATTTGGTTGGCGTAACGTTTTTAATATTCGTTGGATTTCTGCGTCAATTCCTTTTATTTCCGTTTGCAATTGATTGTACTTTTGCTTTGTTTGTTCAAATACGGCTATTTGTTGAACGGTCATGGCATTTTTCATTTGACTAAATTGACTAATTTGTCCATTCAACTTCGACATTTCCTCTTGTAGTTTCATCATTTCTTCTGCTTTCACTTTTGCTTTTTCCGTTAGTATTTTTCTATCGATACCTTGGACGATGAGTTCTGTTTTTCTTTCCAAACTATTACCAGAATATGCAGCAGTAATAGAATTGACTGCTATCGTTTTGCCACCAATAATTTTCCCTTTTCTTTCATCTAACAATATTTTGTTGGCTGCAATAGATGAACCAAGTGTATAAAATCCTATATGAATGTCCTCTTTCGCTTCTAATGTACATTCGTTCGCATGCTTTATATAAATATTTTTGTAAGCTTCAACTATTGTCACACCACGGCCGAAAATGCCTCCTTTGATAAAGACATCTCCTTCTGTTGATTTTATCAACTCCGCAGCATTTACACCTTCTTTTCCTTCGATCGATACGTCCCCTGAGGCGATAACTGAATATCCAGCCATAACCGTTCCTTTTACAAGAATCGACCCGTCAAATGTTAGATTTCCTGTTTCTAACCCAACATCCCCATCTATGACTAAATGCTTTTGAACAGATAGCACTCCATTCACTTCACCAATGATACCATTTGTTTTAGAACGAAGCACGATTGCTCCATTTTCTTCCACTTCATATGCACTCTTTGTGTCATATTTTAATGGTGTATCATCGCCTGGCTCAGCTGGAACCATTTCCCCAAATATATTCATGCCATCTACACCCTTTTGAGGAGGGGTTTTCTCCCCTAACCAGGATCCTTCTTTAATTTCGACAATAAAATTCATATCAAAAAAGTCAGTGTTACCATCCTCTTTAACGACTGGTTTTTTTTCCGCTTGTTCTAAATAGATGACTTTTGCATCTTCGCCTTTTTGTGGGGACAATCCTTTTGCAACTATGTAAGTTTTTCCTGTTTTTATAGTTAGTAAATCGATTGGTCTATGTCCATAAATAATTCTTTGTTCCTGTAACACTTTTTGAATGTTCGTGTGAATTTCTGCTAAATTTTCTTGGATGTATGTCTGTGATTCATAAATCGTAAGAAGCGCTTCCATTTTATCTTCACTTATTACTAGTTCCATGCTTTCGATCCAACTGCCTATCTCGATTGGATCGTGCGATTTATTTTCCAACGCTTTTTTCAACGCCAAAAAATTAGATACTTTCAGGCGTGTGTGCTTACGTGTCAATTCATCAAATTTCTTCAAGTTATAGCCATTATTATTTATTGCAATGAACACGCGTCCATTATTTTCTGATAATGTTATTTCGTCATTTTTTTCAATAATCATCAAGTTCACACTTCCCCTCCAACATTATTATACGTCTAATTGAGATTAGCGTACCTAAAAAATAGAGGGGGATTTGAATTTCCTTATTAATACCTAAATTAGTCAAAAAAATAATGACAACTTTCCGTAAAATACAGTCGTTTGGATGTATCTTTCACTGTACAAATTAGGTCAAAAGGTAAACTTTTCATTTGCTTTATACGACTTTTTCTTGTCGTTCTATCTAAAAATACGTCCAAGAGTAACAAACTAACTACTTAATAAGATTCAGGCTTTAATTAGTGACCGTTTGGATTTTCACTGCAGGCGAACGCTTTCCGCGGGCATAGCTTCCAAAAGCAAAAAAAAACCAGCGAACCCATAAATTCGTTGGCTTTGTTAGTAAGAGTTTATAGGCATTAAAATAAGATTTTAGGTATGAATGTATTTACAATAAGTCCAGTAATACCAACGATTAACTAGCCATATTCTCCATGCGAATTTTATCTGCAATCATCGCGATAAATTCACTATTGGTAGGTTTTGACTTCAGATGATGTACTGTATAGCCAAACATTTTCGAAATAGTTTCGTAGTTTCCTCGGTTCCATGCGACTTCGATAGCATGTCGAATTGCTCGCTCTACACGAGATGGAGTCGTTTGGAATTTCTTAGCGATTTCTGGATATAATACTTTCGTGATGGAACCAAGTAACTCAACATCCGTATAAACCATTTGGATCGCTTCTCGTAAATAAGAATAACCTTTAATATGTGCAGGTACACCAATTTCTTTAATAACATTAGTAATCGTGTGATCAATCATACGTTTACTTTGTGCTGCTTCTTTTTCTGGATTTGACTTCACAGGAATGTCTTGGACAAATTCTTTTTTCCCTGCAACTTGTTTAATTTGTGTGACTAGGCGATCAAATTCAAACGGCTTTAACATAAAATAAGATGCTCCTAAATCGACTGCCTGTTTCATTACGTCCTCTTGCCCGAAAGCAGTTAGCATAATGATTTGAATACCGTTTATTAAATTATTTTTTTGCAAACTATCAAGTACAGCAATTCCATCTAGATGAGGCATAATAATATCTAGTAAGAGAACGTCTGGTTTTATTGAATCTAATAATTCCAAACAAAGTTTCCCGTTACTAGCAGTACCGATAACTTCTATTTCTGGATGTTGTTCAAAATAAGATCCCATTGTCCGAAGTAGGTCCTTATTGTCGTCTACTATTGCAATTTTAATTTTCTCCATTATAATCATCCACCTTTGTATTTTTTGACTTAAGTACTATTCGCTATTTTTAGACTACTTCCTTTATTTTTGATAAAAATAAGTCTTTTCTATTACGGTTTCTACCTTTTTTGATAATTAAATAATTATTTCGACAATTTCGTCGAATACTTAATACACCTATTGTATCTATATTTTGTGAAAAAGGGTAGACCAAATTTTGGCCTACCCTGCATGATCAATTTTCATGGATTTTTTTTCATCATTTCGGTTATTGCAAGTGCCGCACCATTTTTAGGTTTGTCCACATACATATGTGTGACCACGCCGATTAGTTTGTCTTTTTGGATGATAGGACTGCCACTCATACCTTGTAAGATTCCACCTGTTTTTTGTATGAGCGATTTATCCGTAACTGTAAATTGAAAAAGATGTCCATCGACCGAGGAAATATTTATCGTAAAGTCTTGTACTTTTTCACCATCGATGGATGTTCGCATAATTGCTTCACCTGGCATTATCGTTTTTATGTCCGCAATTTCTACTTGTTGCAATGGGATATTAGCGAAAGCATTATCCTCTAACTTACCAAATATGCCATATATATTGTTTTCATCCACACCACCTATAGGCGAAGTATTCGCCTCATGGGAAGTGATTTTATATCCTGGTTGCCCTGGGATACTTTTCTTTATTTGTTCAATGGAAGATAAATAAATAGATCCTTCCGAAAATTTTGGGGTTACCCCTGTCATATGGTCGACAATTTGATGACCAAGTGCTCCAAATTCCTTTGTTGCAGGGTCAAAATAAGTTAATGTGCCAATTCCTTCTGTAGCATCCCGTAAAAATGGAAGCAGTTTTAATGTTTGTTCAGAAGTAATCTCTTTTGTATGCATTTTTTTATTGTGCTCATACTGAATAGTAATTTGTTCTTTATCTTTTACGTGCGTTTTTACATCCTGTACATTCGTTATCGTTTGATTGTTTATCTGGTGAATGGAATCACCAGCGCGCAACCATTCTTCATCTGTTAACATAACATCATGACTGAGGAATACAGCGCCGTATTGAAGATCAATTTGTATGGATTGACCAAGTGGGACAACAGAGGGTTGCTCTGCAAAAGTAGGGTTGCTTACGACAAATAATGTAAAGAAAAGCATTGGCATTAGCGACCATTTACGATAGGGTTTTTTCATGTTTCACCTCCTATACAAATACTATGTCCTGCATAAAGAACTCTATGTGAGGTAAATAATTGATAATAAACAAATGAAACAAACGCCTATAGTAGTCAAAAAAATGAAGACCCGTTTTTAAAGGTCTTCATACTTTTCTTAATATTTTTTTCCGATCTTTTGCTAATTTTAACAGCTCTTTTGAATGTTTTAATGTTGTACTTGTAATTTCAGCACCGGACATCATACGGCTAAGTTCCTCTGCACGTTTATCATCAATTACTTCTTCTAATACCGTGAACGTGCGATTGCCAGTAACTTCTTTCTTAATCATTAAATGTTGATCCGCCATTGCTGCGACTTGCGGTAAATGGGAAATACATAACACTTGTGAATTCGTAGCAATTCCAGCGATTTTTTCAGCTATGGCCTGTGCTACTCTTCCACTTACACCTGTATCGACCTCATCAAATATAATTGACGTAATACCTTGATGTTTGGAGAAAATACTTTTAAGTGCGAGCATCATACGAGATAACTCTCCACCTGATGCAATTTTCGTCAGTGCTTTTAGTGGTTCTCCTACATTTGTGGAAATATAAAAAGACAATTCATCGAGTCCATTTTCATTATACGTAGGTTTCGATTGTTCATAAAACATGACTGAAAAGGTAGCCTTTTCCATATAAAGTTCTTGTAATTGCTCCATAATTGCTTTACTTAATTGTTTGGCAGCAACTTTTCGTTTATATGTTAAATCAGTCGCTTCTAGTTCTAAGTCTTTTTCAATTTGTTTAATTTTTTCGGCCATTTTTTGTATTTGTTCATCTCTATTTACTAGCTGTCCTAGACTATACTCAATTTGTTCCTTATATTGCAAAATCTCCTCGATAGAAGTACCATACTTTCTTTTCAAAGTTTGAATCAAAGCAAGTCTATCTTCTACCAATTGTAATTGATTACTATCGTATTCCATTTCATCTAATTCATTTTTTAACTGGTATGCAGCTTCTTGTAACATATAAAATGCGGTTGATACATTTTCACTTAAGTCTTGCATGTTTTTATCTACTTCTGCTATGTCTTGTAAGTCAGCCATTGCCGTTCCGATATAATCTAATCCTCGTGATTCGGCTAGAATGGCTTCGTATGCACTGCTCATCTTATCAAATACTTTATGAAAGTTTTGCAGCTTCTTTTTTTCTTCTTGGAGCTGTTCTTCTTCCCCGATGACTAAACCTGCCTCTTCAATCTCTTCTACTTGAAACGTATATAAATCAATTTTATGTGCGATTTGTTGTTCATTTTCTGTTAAAGTGGCAAGCTCTTTTTTCCATTTTCTATATTGAGTAAATAGTTCTTTATACGATTCTTTTACTAGTTTTAAATCTTCTCCAGCAAATTGGTCTAACAGATGAATGTGGGCTTTGTCATCCATCAATTCTTGGCTTTCATGTTGGCCATGAATATCGATTAACGATGCACCAATCTCTCTTAAAATACCGATTGTGACAAGTTTACCATTCACTCGACAAACACTTTTGCCCGTATCGTTAATATCTCTTCTTAAAATAATGGACTCTTCGTCTATGTCTATCCCGACATCCATCATTTTTTTGAAAACACTATGTTTTGGGTTAGAAATGATAAATAATCCTTCTAACTCAGCCTTTTTGGCACCATGGCGAATAAATTCTTGAGATCCTCTTCCACCGCATAATAAATGAACGGCATCAATGATGATAGACTTTCCTGCCCCTGTTTCTCCAGTCAATACGGTTAGTCCCTCTTCAAAACTAACCAAGAGTTCATCAATTATCGCAAAGTTTTTAATAGTCATTTCCTTTAACAACAATCCTCACCTCTTTTTATCAATTACGCCTCGGCTTAATTGCGTCCAGATTTTGAATTACGCTTAAGTCAAGTTACAGCATTTCTAAAAGTCGACTTTTGACAATTTCACTATCTGCTTTTTCTCGACATAAGATGAGGCAAGTATCATCCCCGCAGATTGTTCCAAGTATTTCTGTCCAATCTAAATAATCGATTAAGGAACCAATTGCATGTGCATTCCCCGGCAACGTTTTCATTACTAAAAAATGATCTGCTCCATCGATACTAACAAAAGCATCCGTTAATGCACGACGTAATTTCTGTGTTGGATTAAATCGTTGGTCCGCAGGTAAACTGTATTTATAACTACCATTTGGTAGTGGAACTTTCACTAGATGCAGTTCTTTTATGTCTCTAGAGACAGTAGCCTGCGTCACGTTATATCCTGTATTTTTTAAGAAGTCTACTAAATCGTCTTGTGTTTCTATTTCGTTATTGGCAATAATATCTCTAATGCGTATATGCCTTTGTCCCTTATTCATATAAGTCACCCCATTGTATATTTATACTAGTTACTTTATACATTAGCACTTCATCCTAAAAGTCACAAGAAAAAACGCGACTCTCTTGTTGAGTCGCGAATTATTTGAAAGAATTATGTGCAACGCTGACGAGTTTGGTAAAATCTATCTCATGAGGGGTAACTTGTCCCTCTTCTACACTTATTAAATGAAAAAGAAACTCAATATTCCCTTCTCCACCAGTTATCGGTGAGAAAGAAGCATTCACCAATTGAAAATGATTTTTTTCCGCAAAGTTCGCGATGTCATTTAATACATCTACATGTACCGATGGATCTCTTACTATCCCTTTCTTCCCAACTCGATCTTTTCCTGCTTCAAACTGTGGTTTTACAAGAGCAATTACATCACCATTTGGAACTAGAATGGTTTTTAACGTTGGAAAAATTAATTTCAATGAAATAAACGATACATCAATCGATGCAAACGATGGAAGTCCTTCTCCAAAATCAGCAGGAGTCGAATATCGGAAATTCGTTTTCTCCATCACAGTTACACGGGAATCTTGACGAATTTTCCATGCTAATTGGTTGCTTCCAACATCTAGTGCGTACGCATGCTTCACACCATTTTGTAACCCACAATCTGTAAATCCACCAGTTGAGGAACCGATATCTAACATAATCTTGTCTTGAACAGTAAGATCAAATTGCTCTAAGGCCTTCTCTAGTTTTAGTCCGCCTCTACTTACATATTTCAATACTTGACCCTTTACAGTTAAAACGGAATCGATTCCTATTTTTTCTCCTGGTTTGTCTACGCGTTCTTCTTTGTTATATATAAGCCCTGCCATAATCGCACGCTTTGCTTTTTCTCTCGTTTCAAATAAACCTTGTTCTACTAATAGTATATCTACACGTTCTTTCGGTACTTTTGTCATGATGAGATATACCTTGTACTTTCAATTACGGTAGTGTTTACTAGCTTTACGATATCTTCCGTCGTTATATGAATTTCCTCTAATAATTGACTAACATCTCCATGTTCGATAAATACGTCCGGAATTCCAATTCGTTTGACATTTGCTTGTAAATTTTGCTCGTTGAAAAACTCTAGTACAGCACTTCCGAAACCACCTTGAAGCGCACTTTCTTCGACTGTAATAATTGGAATATTACGTTCTTGCAAGCTCACTAACATTTGTTCATCTAGTGGTTTGATAAAACGGGCATTCACAACTTCGACTGAAATATTCGATTCCGCTAGTTGTTCGGCTGCTTTCATCGCCATTGGAATCGTCGTTCCGAAAGTTAATATGATAGCTTGTGTACCTTCTTTTAATACTTCCCATGAACCAATAGGGATAGTTTTCAATTGGTCGTCCATAGGAACACCTAATCCATTTCCTCTTGGGTAGCGAATTGCGATTGGACCATCTGAGTAGTCAAATGCCGTTTTCACCATATGTTGTCCTTCATTTTCATCTTTTGGCATCATGATGACCATATTCGGCATATGACGTAAGAAGGAAATGTCGTATACTCCTTGATGTGTTTCACCATCTGCTCCTACTAATCCCGAGCGGTCTATACCGATAACTACATTCAAGTTTTGTCGACAAATATCGTGCAGTACTTGATCGTATGCTCGTTGAAGGAACGTCGAGTAAATAACTAAAAATGGTTTCATCCCATCAGCCGCCATACCTGCAGCCATTGTTGTAGCATGCTGTTCTGCAATTCCAACGTCAAACATACGATTTGGGAACTCAGAAGCGAATCCTTCTAGTTTGGAACCAACAGGCATCGCAGGTGTAATTGCAACGATTCGGTCATCTGTACGTGCTAGTTTACGCGCTGTTTCTGCGATCAACCCACTCCATGAAGGTGCAGTGGATGAAGATTTTACAAAAGCACCCGTTTCCATTTTATAAGGGCCAGTACCATGCCAAGTACCAATTTTGTCTTGTTCAGCAGGTTTGTATCCTTTTCCTTTTTTTGTAATTACATGAAGCAGAACAGGACCTTTCATCTTCTTCGCATATTGCAGGTTTTCTTCTAAAGCTTCGAAACTATGTCCATCAATTGGTCCTAAATAAGTGAAGCCCATCTCTTCAAAGAATACCCCAGACACTAATAAATATTTTAAGCTATCTTTTACTCGCTCCGCAGTTCCTGCAAGTTTTCCACCAACTGCGGGAATTTTTTTCAGTAAATATTCTAAATCATCTTTTGCTTTATTGTACGTACCGTGTGTTCGTAGTTTTCCTAAAACATTATGAAGAGCTCCTACATTCGGAGCAATGGACATTTCGTTATCATTTAAAATAACAATCATATCTGTTTTTTCATGTCCAATATGATTAAGTGCTTCTAATGCCATTCCACCTGTTAGCGCCCCATCTCCAATAATTGGTACGACGTAATTCTTTTTGTTTTGTAAATCTCGTGCTTTCGCCATCCCCATTGCAGCAGAAAGAGACGTAGAGCTATGCCCTGCTTCCCACACATCATGTTCACTTTCAATTCTTTTCGGAAATCCGCAAAGTCCTTTAAATTGACGTAGCGTATCAAACTGATCTGCACGCCCCGTTAAAATTTTATGCACATATGCTTGATGTCCAACATCCCAAAGAAACTTATCTTCTGGACTATTGAATGATTTATGAAGTGCAATTGTCAATTCGACAACACCCAGATTCGGACCTATATGACCGCCCGTTACAGATAATTTTTCTATTAAAAACGATCGAATATCTTCACTTAATTCCTTTAATTGTTCATTATCTAAACTTTTTAAAAAGGATGGGCTAGAAATTGAAGTTAAATCCATTGCCATCACACACCTTCTTTTAAGATTTCCTTCTTTACAACTAGTTAATATAATATCAATAAACAGCATTAAAACAAAGCTTTACGCTGTCAGTTTGATCTTTTTGTAATATAATCGGCAAATGCAACAAGAATGCCTTTATGCATATTTACTTCTTCTAATGCTGCAATTGCTGACTTATACTGCTTTTGCAACTGCTCTTTTGCACCGTCTATCGTTAGTATCGAAGGATATGTATTTTTTTCACTTAATACATCTTTTCCAACAGTTTTTCCAAGTTGCTCCGAAGTCCCTTCAATATCTAAAATATCATCTTGAATTTGAAATGCTAAGCCAATATGGAAGGCATAAGTTTGTAATGCTTTCATAGTTTCTTCCGAAGCATTTGCAATAATTCCACCGGCTAATATACTAAAGGAAAGAAGTGCCCCAGTTTTATTTATATGAACTTTTTCTAGTTCATCAAGTGTTAACGATTTACCCTCACCTAAAATATCTAGTACTTGTCCACCAACCATGCCTTCCGCTCCCGCTGCAAAGCTAAGTTGATCGATTAGTTGTATTTTCTGGTCCGCTGTTAGATTGGTAAGTCGCGCTAATATTCCAAATGCGTATGTTAAAAGTGCATCCCCCGCTAAAATAGCAAGTGCTTCTCCATAAACTACATGATTCGTTGGTTTTCCTCTTCGCAGATTATCATCATCCATTGCAGGTAGATCATCATGAATTAGGGAATACGTATGAATCATTTCAATCGTACTAGCGACAATCGAAGCGTCTTCGCTTTTTACGTTCAATTCTTCTAATACAGCAAGTGTATACAATGGTCTTATTCTCTTTCCGCCTGCTTGAAGTGAGTATGCCATCGCTTCTTTTAACGGTTGAGGAGCAACTATTTCTTGGATTAGTGTAGTTAGTTTTTGTTCGATAATTGGCTGATTGGTTTGGATGAATGTTTGTAGTCCTTTACTCATTTGCGTTACCAGCTTCCTCTGGCGATTCTCCCATGAAAGAGACAAGTTGCTTTTCTGCACTTTGTAATTTTTCACTACATAGCTTGGAAAGCTCCATGCCTTTTTGATACAATTCGATAGCGTTTTCTAATGGTACATCCCCTTGTTCTAGTTGACGAACAATATTCTCCAATTGTAGCATAGCCTCATCAAATGGAATTTCTTTTTTAGTCATGAAAATTAGTCCCCTCTCTCATTCCTATCTACTTCTTGAACAATCGCTTCGAGTCTGCCATCCGATAAAGTAACAAGGATTGAATCACCTGGCTGTACATCAGCAACTGATTTTACTAATTGACCATTTTTATACGTAATGCTATATCCACGGTCCATTATCTTTAATGGATTTAATGCCTCCAATGTACGAATAGAAGCAATAAATTGTTGTCGATTTTTTTCAAATGTTGATAAAGTCACTTGACTCAGTTGGTTTGTAATTGTTTGTACTGATTTTTGATGTTGATCTATTACTTTCTGAGGTGAAAGTTGGGTAAATCTATTTTGCAATTGTGTAAAATAACGACTCTTATCTTTATACAATCGACTAGTTTCTCTTTGTAGTTGCTGCTCTGCACGTACATATCTCTCTATAAAAGGACGATATAATTTTTCTGGTGTTGCAAGCACGGGAGATTCTATCGCACGCTTATATCTATTTTTCTCATCCGCTAATTTTTTGGATACAAAGTGTAAGCAGGCAGATTGATAAGATAAAATATTTTTCATCAAATTTTCTTTGCTTGGTACTGCCATCTCTGCAGCTGCTGTTGGTGTAGGGGCACGTAAGTCGGAAACGAAGTCAGCAATCGTTGTATCCGTTTCATGTCCAACGGCACTTATGATAGGTATGCGACTGTTTGCAATAGCTCTAGCTACTTGTTCTTCATTGAATGCCCATAAGTCCTCAATGGATCCCCCGCCTCGCCCAACGATGAGTACGTCTATGGAACGTACACTATTTGCTTGCTCAATCGATTTTACAATGGAAGGCGCCGCTTGAGGTCCCTGAACAATACTCGGAAACACAACAACTTCGCAAATCGGATATCTACGTTCTAAAGTTGTTAAAATATCGCGTATTGCTGCTCCAGTTTTCGAAGTAACGACTCCAATTTTTTTAGGGAAAGCTGGAATCGTTTTTTTACGACTTGGGTGAAATAATCCTTCACTATCTAATTTCTTTTTTAATTGTTCAAAAGCGAGGAAAAGTTCTCCAATGCCGTCCGGTTGCATACTAGATGCATAGAGCTGATATTGCCCTGCTGCTTCAAATACGTTAATATCACCACGAATGAGCACGTTCATTCCGCTTTCTGGAGTGAATTTGAGCCCTCTTGCATTCATTGCAAACATGACCGATGTGACTCTTGCAGCATCATCCTTCAACGTAAAATAAATATGCCCACTTGAGTGGACCTTGACATTCGAAAGCTCTCCTTTTACATACACATCACGCAAATGTGTATCCGCATCGAATTTTCTTTTTATGTATTTAGTTAATGCTTTTACAGTTAAGTATGTATGTGATGTCACGAACGAAACAACTCCTCAGAATTTCCACAATGTAAAAGCTGTCTTTCTGTTAGAAAAACAGCTTTCCTTCGTATTAGTTGTTCAGGGTATTTTCAGCCGCTAAGCATGTATTTTCCATTAGCATAGCTATCGTCATTGGGCCAACCCCGCCTGGTACTGGGGTAATTTTGGAAGCAACTTGTTGGGCAGATGCAAAGTCAACGTCACCACACAACTTATTATGTTCATCACGATTAATTCCTACGTCGATCACCACTGCTCCTTCTTTAATGAAGCTTGCATCTATCATTTTCGCACGACCAGTAGCAACCACTAAAATATCCGCTTGTTTTGTAAAAGTATGTAAATCTTTCGTTTTTGAATGGCAATACGTTACAGTTGCATCTTTTTGTAATAGTAGTTGTCCCATCGGTTTACCGACGATATTACTTCTCCCAATAATAACCGCATGTTTTCCAGCTACTTCTACATCGCTATATTCTAGCAATTTTATAATGCCAAAAGGTGTACAGGAAAGGAAGGTTGCCTGCCCAATCACCATTTTACCAACGCTTTCCGGATGAAAACCGTCCACATCTTTTTGCGGTGAAATAGCTGCAATTACACGATCTTCGTCTATTTGTTTTGGTAAAGGTAATTGCACTAAAATACCGTGGATTTTTTTATCATTATTTAATGTTTCTACATGTGTTAGAAGTGCTTCTTCTGAAATAGTTTCTTCTAATTCAATCATGACAGAATGCATGCCTAGTCTTTCACACATTTTTGTTTTGTTATTCACATATGTTTGCGAAGCTGGATCTTTTCCAACTAATACAACCGCTAAACCAGGTGTGATACCTTGAGTTTTTAAACGATCGACACGTTCTTTTACTTTTTCAGTAACTTGAGCTGCTATGTGTTTGCCATCAATTATATGATTTGTCACGGTTAAAGCTCCTCCATTGTAAGTAGATTATTTCTCTGTATATTTGGATAATACACCATTTACGAAACGACTTGATTTTTCGTCACCGAACACTTTGCAAATTTCCAATGCTTCGTTAATAACTACTTTCGCTGGTGTTTCTTCCGTAAATAATAATTCATATACTGCTATACGAAGAACTGTCCGTTCTATTTTAGGTAATCTAGCGAGTGACCAGTTTTCCAATTTGTCTACTAAAGAAGCATCGATCTCCTCTTTATACTTAAGCGTACCGGTTACTAATTGAGTTAAAAATGGGTCTTGTTTCTCTGTAACATGGCCAATCGCCTCTTCTATTGATATCTCGTGATTGTCTAACTGAAATAGTGCTTGCAATGCTAGCTCTCTTGCTTGTCTTCGTTTCATGAATAAGTTCTCCTTTAAATGTAGCTATCTAAAGAACAATAATAGCATATTTCCCACAATAATGCGTAGGAGAAGAAAGAAAAAAATGAAAAGAGCCACCTTAGTCGATGGCTCTTTTCCTATTATTCTGCCGTTTCGAATTGCACACCGGTAATATGAACATTCACTTCTTTCGGTGTGAGGCTCGTCATATTCTCGATTGCTTGGCGAATTTGGGACTGTACTTCTCTTGCAACAACAGGAACAGATGCGCCGTATTTTACTAGACAATAGACATCGATAAACAATCCATCGTTTGTTATTTCTGTTTTAATCCCTTTACCATGGACTTTTTTACCTAGCCGTTCTACAACACCCGCAGCAAAGTTACCGCGAGTACCGGCAATTCCTTCTACTTCATTTGTTGCAATTCCCGCAATTACAGTAATTACTTCGGGAGCAATTTCAATTGTCCCTAAATTGTCTTTTCCTTCAGGAGTCATTTGAACAAATTTTTGTTCGGTATTTTCTGTCATATAGAACACTCCTTTTATGAATTCATTACATCGTATTTCTCTAAAAACTTCGTATCAAAATCTCCAGATACAAACACTTCATGATTCATGAGTTTTTCATGGAAAGCAATTGTTGTTTCTACTCCTTCTATTGCGAACTCGGAAAGAGCACGCTTCATCTTAGCGATTGCTTCTTCTCTTGTTTCCCCGTACGTAATAAGTTTTGCCACCATGGAATCATAGAATGGTGGAATGTTATAACCTGGGTAAACAGCAGAGTCGACACGTACACCAAGACCACCTGGTGGCAAGTAAAATTCTACTAGTCCTGGGGATGGCATAAAGTTTTTCGCAGGATTTTCCGCATTTATACGGCATTCAATTGCCCAACCATTTAATTTAATATCTTTTTGTTTGAACGATAATTTTTCACCTGATGCAACTAGTAGCATTTGTTTGATCAAGTCTATACCAGTAATCATTTCAGTTACAGGGTGTTCTACTTGAATACGGGTATTCATTTCCATGAAGTAAAATTTTTGATTGATATGATCGAATATAAATTCTACTGTACCAGCACTCTCGTAACCTACTGCAAGCGCCGCTTTTACAGCAGCTTCTCCCATTTCGGCACGAAGTTCTGCTGATAATGCTGGGGATGGTGCTTCTTCTACAAGTTTTTGCATTCGACGTTGAACTGAGCAATCTCGTTCACCAAGATGAATAGCATTACCATGCCCGTCTGCAAGTACTTGAATTTCTACATGGCGGAATACTTCGATGAATTTTTCTAAGTATACGCCTGGATTTCCAAATGCTGCGGCGGCTTCTTTTTGTGTAATTTTAATCCCATTAATAAGGTCTTCTTCGTCTTTTGCAACGCGAATTCCTTTACCTCCACCGCCAGCAGTTGCTTTAATAATGACGGGGAACCCGATTTCTCTCGCTACTTTTAGCGCATCTTCTTCTGTTTCCACAATTCCTTTTGAACCTGGAACTGTTGGAACACCCGCTTTTTGCATCGTCTCTTTTGCAACATCTTTAATACCCATACTTCTGATTGCCTGGGATGTAGGTCCGATAAATTTAATATCACATTCTTCACAAAGCTCTGCGAATTCTGCGTTTTCTGCCAAGAATCCATAACCAGGGTGAATACCTTCACAACCGGTAAGTTTCGCTACACTAATAATATTGGAAAAGTTTAAATACGAATCTTTGGATAATCTTGGTCCGATACAATATGCTTCATCTGCAATTTGGACATGAAGGGCTTCACGATCTGCCTCAGAGAATACTGCGACCGTTTCAATCCCTAATTCCTTACACGCACGTATTATTCGAACGGCGATTTCACCACGATTGGCGATTAATACTTTTTTCATTCTTTTATGCCCCTTTCCTCTGTACTTGTCGACTTAAATTCCTTTTACGAGGAACAATGGTTGACCATATTCAACTAGTTGACCGTCTTTAACTAGAATTTCAACGATTTCACCTTCTACTTCCGCTTCTATTTCGTTGAATAGTTTCATCGCCTCTACAATACAAACGATCGAATCGGCGTTTATTTTACTGCCAACTTGTACATAAGCTCCTGCATCTGGGGAAGAAGATTGATAAAATGTACCAACCATTGGAGAAGTAATTTTATGTAGTGAGCTATCTTCCGCAACTGGTTTTACTTCTGTTACAACTACTTCCTCTTTCACTTCGCTAACAGGCTCAGGCTGAACTTCTACAATTTTAGGTTGTTCCACTACAGAAGAGCTTTCGAATGAGTGTCCAACTGTTGAGACAGTTCCTTTTTCATTCTTTTTTAATTTAATTTTCGTACCATCTGATTCATATAGAAATTCGTCCAATGTGGATTGGTCAATCAATTTAATAATTTCTCTGATTTCCTGGATTTTCATATTTCTTATCTCCCTTTTGTATACATTTAATACTTACTATACCCATTTTAGACGTTTTTACGATAATTTGAAATAGCTACGAAGGAAATCTTGCTAAAAGAATGAAAAAAAGCGCCCGCTTAAGGCACTTTTTTCTTATAATCCATTAAAGTTAACTTCTACATTATATGCTTTTGGCCATTCTCGTTTTACTGCATAAATAATATCCGATGCCTTTTTAGTAGATTGTTCATTAGAAACGACATCAATTAATACATCATTGTCTTCGATACGTACTAGCGCATCGTCGTAGCCTAACGATTTAATAATTAGCTCTAACATCGCTTCTGTGGAATCTATTTTCACTATTTCTTCAATTTTGTTGAAGGCTGCATCTTTTTCTTCTGCGGTAAAATCATTGGAACCGACTTTTGTTGTTAATTGTTCACGAAGTTGGCTTCGTTTTTCTTGTACTTCCATTCTCATCTCTTCGAATGCATTACTATTAGCTACAAATGATTCTTCATTCGTAGATGATGTTTCAACTAATTCTACATCTTTTAATGTGTCATTGGAAAATAGGGCAATTCCGTCAAAAGGGGATGGTCTGTCTGATAAGTAGAAAACCGTCACTACCGCTACTAAACTGATTAAAGTTAAAAACCAAACTGATCTCTTTTTTATATTCATATTATTTATCCTCCATTTCCATTTCTTGTATCACGATTCGATGTGGAGCTATTTGCAAAACAGATGAAAGGGTCTTGATCAAATTATTTTGTACGCGTTTATCCCTCGCTCCTTCCGCTACTACTAGAATTCCAATCAGTTCTTTCTTGCCCCCCCTACTGTCACTTGTCCACTGGAAAAATGATACATCACTTTCCGTCGATGTTTCAGTGTTCTCTTTGTAATGAAAATATACTTCTACTCGACCAACTCCACTGATTTTCTCTAATATGTAAGCTAAATCTTCTGTTGTTTTGGGAGCTAGTTTTGTATCTTGAGCATTACTTCCATCATTCCAAAGGAACACTTCTGAAAAAAGTAGACTGATGATGAGAACAGCAATACTAATGACAACAAAACGAAAAGTGGGCTTTTGTTTGAATGATATAATGCTTCACCCTTCTTTTCATGATGGATACCATACTTTATGCAAGACAAACTATTTATATGAAGAGAAAGGACAAGATCCAGAAGATTATCGCAATTTTCACGAGAAAGTCTATCCGTTCACTGCCCGAACCTTCTAGTAATATCGAAAGTAGTTCACCAGCAACGGCGATTAATAAGAGACCAAATAAAAAACTGGAAACGATAGTATTTATCCTTTCACACTTATGAGTAATTTCGCAAAAAGCATCGTTAAAATAATTGTAAAAAAGAAAGCAAATGCGATTAATACGGAAATAATAGATAACACGAATAACGTCCTTCCAATATCATCTAGCAGCCCACTAATACTGCCATCGATAAAAGGATCGAGTATCGCTCCTAATAATCGGTATAAAAAGGCGATTAAAATTGTTTGAATTGTCGGTACCGATACTAAGATTAATACGGAAAACAGCACGGCATTGCCTGTAACTACAGAAGCCGAAGAGGAATAACTTTTCATCGTACTAATACTTTCTGTTAAAAGAGACCCAACAAAAGGAATGTTATTCGAGATCAGTCGTTTTGCTGATTCACTAACCGCACCACTGACCGACCATGTGAAGACCCCATTAACCGTCATAAAAAAACTATACAGAACTAAAATAATAGAGGTAGTCCCAACTAGCGTCATTCGAATCAGATCCGACATTTTGGAAAACGAAGTAGCTGGATGTATTCTACTAATTACATCAAAAATGAACGCCGCCATGATGGATGGTATTAACACTTTTTTAGCTAATAGCGTCGTAAAAGAAGCAAACACCATAACCATTGGATTCCACAGAGTGATTAGTAACGCACCACCAGATACTGCGATTCCTGCTGTTAATAAAGGATACATTCCTAAAAATAGCGTTACTAATTGGTTGGAGAGCGCTTGAATCACATCTAATGTTCGGATTGCAGGCTCTAAACAATAAAAACAAATGATCATAATAAACAAAAATCTAAATAACCTTTTACTATTCGGGATCAACCATTCTAAACAAACAAACACTAATCCAAACAATAAAACATACGTAAATGTTTGAATAACTTCTCTGACTGGCTGCCATAATGTTTGTAACATTTCATCTATCATTCAAGGTTCATTCCTTCAAGAAAGTAATCCTAGTACGGATAAAAACTTTTCGTAAAACTGCTTCATATGTTGCACCCAAGCGAGGAGTATGATTGCTTTTGTAGTAAACGTAAACATTGTTGCAAGGCTTGTATATTCATATTCCGAAAGAAGTTCTTCTACAATTTGAGAAATAAAAAGTAATAACACAGAAAAAAGGAGTAATTTAAATACGGGTAGTAGGGCAACTGGAACGACGGAGAAATAGTGCGTGACAAAAGGTATAATAACGGAAATTATTAAATACGTTAAAAAAAGAAAGATATAAATCGTATAGATAATCGAATGTAAACGTGGATATGTTTCCTTCACTAATTCCAACAAGCAAAATGCTAAGATAATCGTGACATATACAATCATCGGTTAACTCGTCATTAGAAGCCATTCTAAAAATGTGGAAATCTCGTGAAAGAATAATCTTAATAAACGTAACAATTCGATTGTCATATATATATATCCAACAAAAAACAAGAAAAAAGCAAATTCTTTTTTACCAGTAGATTCAAAAAACAAGTGAAGAATAGCTATTAATAAGCCTATACCCGCAACTCGAAGTACATCGTGAAGTTCCACAATGCCTCCCCCTTCCATACGAATAACATATGAACGAACATCCGGGAATATGAAAAAAGAGCCCTCGCAAAATTGCAAAGGCACCGAAGAAAATCCTCTTAATGTAAGTTTCTATTATAATACTGTTGGTTTCCGATACAACCAACGGAACCTGCTAATAATCAACATTAATCATTTATTATCAGCCCGTATATGGCTATATTCACAGTAAATCCCAAGAGAATATGGAAACTTATAGATTAATATAATCGGAAAATAGTAACTTAAAGATAAAAAAAAGACGACCAAAATTCAAACTTTTGAATTTTAGAGTCGTCTTTTTAGTTTTCGGTGCCCCGCAAAATTGCGAGACTCTTTTCATATAATTAAGCTCTTGAAACGTATGAACCTTCATCTGTGTTTATGATTAATTTATCTCCAACATTGATGAAAAGTGGAACAGTTACAACTAAACCAGTTTCTACTGTAGCTGTTTTAGAACCACCACCAGAAGTGTCTCCCTTAATGCCTGGTTCTGTTTCTGTAACTTCTAATTCAACTGATTTTGGTAATTCCACACCAAGTGTTTCACCTTGATATTGGATAACATGAATTTCCATGTTTTCACGTAAGAATTTTAGTTCGTACTCAATTTGATTTTCGCTTAGTTCTAATTGCTCGTAAGAATCTGTATCCATGAATACATGTTGATCTCCACTTGCGTATAAATATTGCATTTTTTTATTGTCAATTTGCGCTTTTTCTACTTTTTCCCCAGCACGGAACGTTTTTTCATTGACAGAACCGTTACGAAGATTTCTTAGTTTAGAACGTACAAATGCTGCACCTTTTCCTGGTTTTACATGTTGGAAATCTAATACACGGTAAAGTACTCCGTCTACTACAATTGTTAAGCCTGTTTTAAAATCATTTACTGAAATCATCTATTTCCCTCCAAAATTAAGTTAGTATTAATAGTTCTTTTGTCGATTGCGTGAGCTTTTCTAAACCATTTTCCGTTACAAGTGCATCATCTTCGATACGTACCCCACCGATATTAGGTAAGTAAATTCCTGGTTCAATCGTAATAACCATACCTGGTTCTAACACAATATCTGAACGGGATGATAATCCTGGCCCTTCATGCACCTCTAAACCGATCCCGTGACCTAATGAATGTCCAAATGCTTCTCCGTATCCTTTAGAAGCAATATAATCACGTGCAATAGCGTCTGCTTCTTTACCAGTCATACCCGGTTTTACCTTTTCTAAAGCAAGTAATTGTGAATCGAGAACAACTTGGTAAATCTCTTTCAACTGTTCGCTTGGCTCCCCGACCGCAACTGTTCGAGTCGTATCGGAAATATAACCATTATATATTGCCCCAAAATCTAATGTCACAAAGTCGCCTACTTCGATTACTTTATCCGACGCAACACCGTGTGGTAGTGCAGAACGAACTCCCGAAGCAACGATTGTATCAAAAGAAGAAGAGGTAGCTCCACGCTTACGCATGAAAAATTCCAACTCATTGGACACTTCTAGCTCCGTCATTCCTGGTTTTATGTATGTAAGGATATGCTCATAAGCCTCATCCGCAATTAGACAAGCTGCCTTTATTATACTAATCTCTTCGTCCGTCTTTATCAAGCGAATTTTTTCCACTAATCCAGATAGGGGCACTAAATCAGCTTTGACGGCTTTTTTATATAATTCAAAGCTACTGTATGTCAAATCTTCTTTTTCAAATCCAAGTGATTGTATGCCCATTTGAGTGACTTGCGTTGCTACTTCTTCTATTAATGTTTTCTCATGTTTGACAATGCGGAAATCTTTGATCTGGCTTGCTGCTTGTTCTGTATAACGGAAATCCGTGATAAAAACTGCATCATTTTTGGAAACAATGGCAACACCAGCGGTTCCAGTAAATCCAGTCATATACCGTCTGTTATAACCATTTGTAATTAATAAAGCCTCAATTCCTTTTTCTTCTAACGCAATGCGTAACTTCGCAAGTTTCATCATTACCCCTCATCTCATTTTCTAAATAACTACTGCAATCTATTTTATCATACGAAATAAGGATGGTAAATTTTCATTTACTTAATGGTTTATCTTGCGCATGGAAGATGGCAGATTCCATTAGAAAACGCGTAGACAATATGATAATACATACAAAGGGAATGGACATTTTTTTGATTGTTTTTTCGATAGAATGTGCATCTAGAATAATCCATTCAAGTGCAAATGCTATTAGTAGCCCAAGTACGATGCTTGTAATAGCTACTGGAATTTTCATGAACAGCAAACTGATATAGTACAAAACAATGCTCGCAGCCCACACGATGATGAATAATATACCCCATTTAATAAATGCATTGCTGTCCTTTAAAGCTTGAAAAGTATTAGAAAACCCGACTGGATTCCATTTTATAAAATGAAAAAGATCTAATATTTTAAACATAATTATTGTAACGACTGCAGCAGCAAAACTAGTGCTAATTGCTAAACCTTTCATGTAAATCTCCTCATCTTTTTAGCCTAGTGTAGGCCTTGAAAGGATAGTTTAAACAAGAATATAAAAAAGTGTTCGTGGCTTGTTCTCTAGAGCTACAAACGATTGGTAGTGCAATATAGGTTAATGCGCACTAAAAAGCTCGATTAAGTGTCCGTTATGATTGTCGCTGCAGGCGAACGCTTTCCGCGAGGTGAGCGTCGGAGTCGCCCCCTTTCGCTTCAATCAATAAGAATTTTTTCTTAAATTGGCGTTTGCTGAAATCAGAAAATAAATATATTAGGTCCACTATCATTAAACCTAATTAAAGCACTCCAAAACATCAGTTGGATTGGTTTAGTCATGTTCAGCGGTTAATGTCGATTTTAGGATGAGCTTTGTCACGTTTACAACGTATATAATCCCATTACTACATAAGATTGAAATTAGAGTATTGAAGCTGATTAACTGACAAATTTCGTGGATTGGAGCGGAAGGGCAGCGACTTTCTTACGACGTCTTATCCCTAATTAGTGACATATACTTTATATCGACAAGATAGCGGTATCCGAATTACCTAAAGCATAAAAAAGCACAAATGGATGACTTGCTCTAATCCATTTGTGCTTTTAGCTTTAAAATAAAGTTTAATCATTTTGGTGCTGCTTTACTCCATTACAGTTGTTGGTGTTGCTTCCTTTATAATAATAATGCCGTCATATGCATGTTTTGGTACCATTTTAATAGTGTAAAACATCTTTAACAATTTGTACCAAGGGCGAAAATCATCACCTATATTCACCATTTTTTGATCGTTGCTTATAATTTCTAGTAATTCCTCTGATTCACTCGCTTTATCAAATCCAATGTAAAAAACATTTGGCCCTACTTCATTAAATACAGCAACTAAATCATTATGATTCTCTATATTATGAATCTGTCTTTCAGCAGAGCTTCGGTTTAAGGCTTGAAATTCGCTATTAATTAGGTCAGTACCAATTGCGAAATACTCCGATCCATAAAACTCATCTAAATAATTTCCCATTGATTTGTAACCAGTTAATGATGCAGACGTTTTTTCAATATGTCCATTATGTCCAGAAACAAATACTTTGTCATGACCATGTGCTTCTTCAAATTCTACAATCCATTGTAAGTTATCTGCTAAATATCGGTCGCGAAGCTTTGTATAGTTCCCCTCATTTAAAAATAGCTGTGTACGCTGCCTCATAATTTGTGCGTGTTGTAAAGCGAAGGAAAAGGCATCATGAGATGAGTGTTTCACATATGTCCCCTCGTTAGCTTGCATATCCGAGATGATGGTATCGATAGAATGATTAATTTCTTCTAGTTGCTTTGTTGTTAATTCACGCATTGTATCATTTGAGACATGCTTCAGCTGATCACCGTATTTTTCCTTTGCATTTGAATTAACAACTTCAAAATAGTCAAGGACTCCTTTTTTGTTAAAGTCATAACGCTGCATATCGTTGCCATAAAAGTATACTTTCTCATTTTCATTCGCCGTAACGTTATAATCATGCATCCATTGAACAAGACTAATCATTTGTTCTGTCTTGTAAATATCATAATCAAGGGCATTCACCGCATCTTCTACGGTACCATTTCCATTCAAAATGAACTGATTGATTTGCTGTCCGCCTCCAAAATCCCCTTCCAAGATAAATACACGAACATTTTCATTTTTAATTAACCGTTCAAATACATCTTTTTTCAATTCTTGAAATTCGACGTTTCCATGTGTTGCCTCTCCCAAGCCGATTACCTTTACATCATCTGGAATATCAATTTCTTCAATGACTGAAATATATTGATCTGCTTCGTTAACTGGTTCAACACTCCCACACCCTGATAATAAAACAAATAGAAAAATGACTGTACATAATAAAAAACATTTTTTAGAAAATATCATTTTTATCCCCTTAAAACATTCTGATTTAGTAGAGTCGATCTAATTAAATTGTTGTCTTAAACTGTTTTTCTTCGAAAGTATAAATATCCTCCCAGAAAAAATAAGATAAAACTCCCACTTACTATGGTTATTAATTCCAATGGAACAAAAAATATTAAAAATGATGTTAATAGAAATTCTTTTATATGTTGTTTTGTGCTTTCGTTACTGCGACTATCGACAATTAAAAACTAAGCGAGGTATTATCAGGATATTTCGTAGCCACAAAAAGAAGTGGTAAGTGCTCCGAAATGTTCACATTATATTCCCGGCCTAATCCCATTTTCTAAACGACACCTCAATTATAAATTCATTTTCACGGACATCTGCAACCGCTTTTCCTCCTTGTTTGTTAACAAGTTGCTGAACAATATGAAGCCCTAATCCAAGCTGGGTACCAGTTCGACTAGGATCCAACCTAAATGTTCTATTAAAAATCTGTTGAAGTTTCGTAACATTAATCTTATCAACATCATTTACTGCCCTTAACCAAATATAATTTTCATCCTCTACAAAGCTAATTTGCAAATAACTTTTGGCATAAGTTAAGGCATTCTGAATAATGTTAATTACAATCCGGACGATTGCTTTATTGTCAGCAAGAACAGGACATACAGTCCCTTCATCCAGCTTCACCTTCAATTGCTTTTTCTCAAAATCATCATAGAACATAAGCATTGTTTCCACGACCATTTGATCTAGAAACTGCTTTTCCATGGTCAATTTTTTGTCCGAGGAATCAAGCTGTGAAAGTTCATAGAATAAATCAACAATCATGGTAAGATTATCAATCTTCCTTTGAATAATACTTAAAAACTCTTTCCTTTCTGCTTCAGATATAGACGGATCTATTAATAACTCTGAAAATCCTTTGATCGATGTTAACGGTGTTCGTAAATCATGGGAGATATTTGTGATTTCTTGCTTTAGTTCCATTTCTCTTCTTTCGATGGACTGCTGATTCCGTTTGAATAAATGAGTGAGCTGATTGATTTTCGCAGCAAATCGGGCCAAGTTTTTATTATGTGTATTTGTACGAACTAATTCATTTGTCCCGAAATTTTTACTAATTTCCTCTAATTGTTTCGTCATCATTCTGACATCCCAATGGAACAACAGAAGCATCGAGACCAAAACAACCAGAAGGAAAACCAAGATTATTATAATCAACCAGCTATTCACTTTCATCCATCCTTCTCCATCAATCGATGTTTTGATTTGCGAACCTTTTCGCTCCAATCAGCAAAGCAATCAGGGAAATTACTATGCCTACAGCCCAATATTGATAACCGAACTGAACCGTACCATCCATAAAGCTCATTAAATTATCATTTAATAATGTATTTGGCACATATTTGTATAACTCGTTTAAGCCTGTAACCTGACGGAACAAAATCCGTAGCAGGTTACTAGAGAGTCCAAAAATAAATATCAGCACGATAATGATATAAACTTCTCCAACTTTCAGCATTTTTAAAATATGTGTTAGAAAGAATCCACTAAGAACAAGCGGAGCCATATTTACACTTGCTATTAGAAAATTTCTGACTGCCTGATTATCGCTGTTCAGCAAGTTTTCACCTAGCGCAATCATTAATAATATGCCAACGACACAAATTAGTAGAAAATAACTTAAAGTTAGGATTAGTTTAGACCAGAAGATTATATTCCTAGAAATGCCAAAAGAAATAGATTGTTTAATCAAAGACATATCTTTGCCAGTGAGAGCTGAATTAAAGAGTACCCCCACGATTATAATGAGTAATCCGCCGCTAATTACATTTGAATAGAAAAATTTACTAGTACCGTAAGGGAAATTCGGGTCATGCTGTTCAAAATAATAAAGGACGGCAGCAGCAGCGGCGATCAGCAAAAAACATATCAAACTTGTAAAATGCAGGCCTTTTTTACGCAGTAGACGATAATATTCGCTTTTCATATAATTAATCATTTTTATTCCCCTCCACTAATCCTAAGAAGTATTCCTCTAGATTCAGTGCTTCGATGCGAAACTCTTTCACCATCACTCCATTATCAACTAAGATACGATTGATATCTCCACCGTTCTCTACATGATTTTGGATGATGATTACTTGATTAGGAAGAACTTTAAACTGAATATCTGCATATGCCTGTTCTAAAAATCGTGCCGCTTTCGCTGAATTATCAACTGTTATCAGAATTTGTTTCCTACTCTTCTCTTCCAGAGACTCTCTACTTAAATCATCGACGACTACACCATTTTTGATAAATACAAAACGTGTGGCTAGCAATTTCAATTCCGTTAAAATATGACTAGAAATTAATATTGTTATTTGTTTTTCCTGGTTGAGCTTCATCAATAATTTGCGGATTTCCACAATCCCCTCCACATCCAAACCATTGATTGGCTCATCAAGCACTAAACAATCAGGGCTGCTTAAGAGACAAAGGGCTATGCCTAATCGCTGCTTCATCCCCATGGAATAGTCTTTAAACCGTTTTTTCTTTTCATTGGTCAGACCCACAATCTCCAGAACTTCATAAATGCGTTTTTTGTCAACGATCCCCCGTTGAATACGAAAATATTCCAGATTTTGAATTGCAGTAAAATCCGGGAAAAATGTAGGTACTTCTATCATAAAGCCCATTCTTTTTTTCGCATGGTCTATCTGTTTACCGGATTTTCCAAATAGCTGAATCTCCCCAGTTGTCGGCATTAGTTGTCCGGCAAGAAGTTTTAAAAACGTCGATTTTCCTGCACCATTTTTTCCAATTAGTGCACAGATTTCCCCTTTTTTTATTGTGAAGTCAAGAGGTTTAATGACCTCTTCTTCCTTAAACTTTTTCGTCAATTGATAGGTCTGTATAATGGTATCCATCTTTTTGACTCCTTCACTAAATTTCTTGTTACTTTCAGTTTAGCTTAGAAGTCTTTAATATCCTTTAAGCAAAACATAAAGAATTCATAAAGAAGTCATACAAGCATAAAACCTACTCCCCAAATGGTCTTTATATATTCTTCAGTTGTTATTTCGGAAATTTTCTTACGGAGATTGGAGACATGAACACTGATTGTATTATCATCACCATAATAAGTTCCTTTCCAGATGCTTTCATAAATCTCCTTTTTAGAAAGTGCACGTTCGGGATTGTTCATGAAAAATGTTAAAATATCAAACTCAGCATTCGTCAACTGCAGCTCTTTCTCGTTTAAAGTTACAGACCTTTTTTCCATATTGATTATAAGTCCACGCCATCCCATTTCTGCTGGCTGCATAGGGAGAAAACTTGCTTTTCGTAATTGAACTTCTACTCGAGCCATCACTTCTTCCTGATGAAACGGTTTGGTTATATAATCGTCCGCACCCATTTTCAATACCTGCACTTTGTTCTCTATATCGCTTTTGGCTGAAATGACAATGATTGGAATAGAACTCTTTTCTCGAATCTCTTTTATAAGTTCCTCCCCGCTTTTTCCCGGAAGCATCAGATCCAATAATATTAAATCAAACGTATTATTTTGTAGCTGCAACAAACCTTCTGTACCGGAATATGCAGCAACCGTTTCCATATGTGACCTTGCCATAATTACACTTAGCAACATACTGATCTCTTGATCGTCTTCAATAATTAAGGTTCTTTTACCTTCATACATAATTATCACCCATTTTTTGAAATATAGCGTTTTATGCTCTATTAATTATAACTAAATACAACATGCCTTTTGGGGGTAACCCGATAATATGAAAATTAGACAATGAAATGTATTTATTCATACACCTAAGAACGTTGCAAAGTTCCTCTTTAGGACAGGTAGTTCTAGTAAATTACGAACAAATGAAACTATCCTAAGCCAAAACATCCCTTAAAGCCCAATCAACTGGTGAAGTTTTTGAATAATTTTTTTACTGGTAGTACCCGAATCATTCGTTTCCGATTTAGAATCACTTAAAAGGGGACGATATTTCGATTCATATTCCTTTGCACTTTTACGGGATTGAATATCTTTTTACGGATCCTCTAGTTATTATACCAATAATAAAACTGACCGTAAGATGGTATACGATTAGCTTCCCATACAAGGTGCTTTTCTTTGCCGTCTAATACCTAACTCATCTGCAATGACAATTGTTTCTTCCAACGGAAATAAAGGAAATTGTTCTCTTGTATCAATAACAAAATCCGAGTATTCAGTTAAATAAAAGTAAATTCGTTCCAAATCGGACAAGAATTCGTGCTGCCTTCCTGTTTTGATTCCTTTCAATCGAGTAGAGCGACCTAACGAAGAGACAACTTATAATCAACCAAGGTTTATTATCCGAACCAATCCCAGAGCCACGACCTTCTTTAATCCATTAGTCGATTTTAGATGTTCTAGTTCTTTTAGACATAAAAAAACCCTTTAGACAATATCCAAAGAGGTATTTTTTCGTGACTTTTTTTAAAATATCGCGACTTTATTGTAGCTATGGAAGAAAGTTTGATCAAAAAACACCTCGCAAACCTACATTTTACGTAACTTAAAAAGAACCCATTTTGAAAAAAAGATTGATCAAAACGAATTCTTTCCTTGTGAAGCATTGTACAATTTTTGTAAAAAGGTTTGATAATATTCGAGCTAGAATCTTCAAAATTGTGCCATTTTCTTGAAGATTAGCTTAGTCAAAGGATTCTAATGATTAAAGTATTATTGTTACTAAAGCAGAAAATACAACTATAGAAAACGGAATAATAAATAAACATTGCTTTTTCGTTTTAGGAACAAGAAGTAAAATAATAATTATTATTAAAGCATATACTATTTCAGTGCCAAGCATATAAAAATATTCTCCTTCACTTATAAGAACATTTTCGTATTGCATGTATTTTCCATAAAAGTTTACCGTAGAAAGATAGATTTTATATCCTTCAAATGCAATTACGGAAATTGGTAACGCTATAATAACACTAGAAATTAAGTTATCAGCATGAGAAAACCACATAATATAGGCTGGAATCGTTGATAGTAATGTAATGATGCACCAATAAATAATATATCTTAATGGAAAAAGTCCAAGAATTAAAATTGTATATGTGTAATACGAAAATAGCATTGAAATTAGAAACATAAAAACACGTATTGCAGCTAATTTAGGCGTATAAGAATATACAGCTAACAAAGTAGAAATAAATATCCATACTCCCCAGTGACTTCCGATAAGACCTAAGTTTGAAATTGCAGAAGGCATTATAGGTGAATCGATTATTTTAGCAACGATACCCAAAGTAAATCCAAGAATGGACGAAAATAAAATAGAATATGTAATTTGCTTTTTGCTTACGCTAATACTAGTACGTATTTTATCAGATTTTAAAAATACACTCATAATTAACCTCGATGATTTTTTATTTTTGTTTTTACAATGTCTTCCTCTCAATTGATGATAATCGTTTGCGTTTTGCCATGAAACTCCCTCCTAATTAAATATTTCAATTGAAGTAAACCTGCAATTCGAGTAAGCATTGTATTAAATTTAGGTAAAATCACACCTATATTTTCAGAAATATAAAAATAGTAACCTCTTACGGTCATCATACCGAAGAGGTTACTTTTTATCAAACTTATTACCGATTATCAATCTTTTTTTAATATGATCGAACTTTATTTCAAAGCCACAGTGCTTTTATCAATTGTTCTATTATAAACCACATTTCAGCTGTGCATTACAGTTCGTACATGTGTTACAGCCGCCCATTTCTTCTACAGTTCCTTTTCGGCAAACCGGGCAAGTGTTCCCTACTTCCGATCCAATCGTTACATTTGTAGAACGTAAATCTTGGATTGTATCAATTAAAACGATTGGTCGTTTTTCGAACACTTTTTCTTCTTGTTCATGGTTATCTAATGTATTTTCCTCGGCTTTTAGCGTCAATACTTGCGCATCACGACTTCCATCAACATAAACAGTACCACCTTTGGCACCGCCTTTATATAAACGTTCATAAACGGCTTCTACTTGCTCTACTGTGTATCCACGAGGAGCATTTACTGTTTTTGAAATCGAACTATCAATCCAACGTTGGATAATACATTGAACATCTGCGTGCGCTTCAGGAGGTAATTCCATTGCTGTCACAAACCAGTTAGGAAGATTTTCTTCTTCCACTGTATCATTGTTAGCTAAATATTCTTGTACAATGTCTGCTTTTACTTCGATGAATTTACCTAGACGTCCACTTCTGTAATAAGTAAACGAATAATAAGGCTCCAGACCAGTAGAAACACCAACCATTGTTCCAGTAGATCCAGTAGGCGCTACTGTTAATAAATGTGAGTTACGAATGCCAGTTTCTAAAATAGTATTTCTAATTTCCTCTGGCATAGTTTGCATAAATCCTGTTTCTGTAAATGCTTTTCGAAGTCGATTTGTTTCTTCTTCGGTTTCGCCTGTTAAGAACGGGAAGCTTCCTCGTTCTTTTGCTAGTTGTGCGGAAGTTTCATATGCTGTGATAGCAATTGTTTTAAAAATCTCATCAACTAAAATATTTCCTTCATCAGATCCATACTCTTTTTCACAATAAATAAGAAGATCTGCTAATCCCATTACTCCAAGACCAACACGTCTCTCACCAAGTGCTTGTACTTTATTTTCTTCTAAGAAATATGGTGTTGCGTCAATGACATTATCTTGCATACGTACACCCACACGTACTGTTTCTTTTAATGCTTCATAGTCTACTGTTTTTGTTTCTTTATTTGCAAATTGTGCAAGGTTCACAGCCGCTAGGTTACAAACAGAATATGGAGCTAGCGGTTGCTCACCACATGGGTTAGTTGCAACAACTTTTTGCCCATATGCTTTTGCATTCGTTTTTTCATTGGCGTTATCGATGAAGAAAACGCCAGGCTCTGCAGAGTACGTTGCACAAATATTAATAAGGTTCCAAAGCTCTTTTGCTTTTACTGTGCGATGCGTTCTCACTTCATAGCCCATTTTTTCCCACTCACGAACGTCGCCAATCGTATGCCAATTTTCGTTGTAGAATGCCATTTCCTCTTCTGTATATGATTCAGTTGCTGGGAAACGAAGGTCAAAATCTTCGTCATTTTCTACTGCTTTCATGAAATCATCTGTTAATGTTACTGAAATATTCGCACCTGTTAAAAATTCTGGATTATGAACAGTGTACGTTCCACCATCACGAAGTTTCGTTTCTGCATCACGAATGATTTCGTTACTGAACCCTCCAAGACCTGGTATTGCTTTATAGTTAATAATTCCTTGGTACATTGCTTCTTCTTGGAATGTTAAAGGTTTAAATTTAAGCTTGTCCTTCGCCAATTGTTTAATCGTTTCATCTTTTGTATTTTCGATTAGGAATCGTAAAATACGTGGATTTTGCATTTTCGAAATAATGAATTCCGCAATATCCGGATGCCAATCTGCCAGCATTATCATTTGTGCTCCCAATTTTGTTACACCACCAAATGTGGGGTTAGGTCATTTCTGCCTAACTCTTATGCTTTCACATAAGTTCAGACTATATCATCAAAGAATATCATTATTCTTTGTCTCGTGCCTTATAGAATCATTACTGATCACTATAATTTACTTCTTCCATAGCAATGCATTAGGAAGTTTCAATAGTCGTTGAACGTTGATCTCCGTTTCCGAAGACCCTTCGCTGCTGATTGTCCAATCTCTCCTCTTTTCAAACCTTCACGCTCACTATTACTAGTCACGTTGTGGTGAAGAAAGCTCTAAGGATGTTCCAGCAATTCACGAGATTACGTCGCCGATATGTTAACGACGTGATCCACCTTGTTCGACAAGATGAGTCAATTTTGCAATATCATCTAACCAAGAAACAGAACCAGAAGATTTTCCGTTTACCCCGCGAGCTAATGTGTTACGTGGACGAAGTGTGGAACCGTTAGTACCAACTCCACCACCGCGGCTCATAATTTCCATTACTTGTTTACGATGATCACTAATTCCTTCACGCGAATCAGCTACAAACGGCATTACGTAACAGTTAAAATATGTTACGTCTGTTCCTGTACCTGCTCCGTATAATACTCGTCCAGCAGGGATGAATTTCAATGAAACTAATTGCTGGTAGAACTTTTCGAACCATTCTGCTCTTTTATCTTCCGTTTTTTCAACGGAAGCAAGTCCAGTTGCATTTCGCTTTGCAATTTGCTCGTAGAATACTTCTAACGGCTTTTCAATTACGCTTAAAGGACGGCTCACAATACCAGATGCTACTTGATTGCTATCGTCAATCGCACTTCGGTAATCTTCTTCGATCAAAACTTCAGCTGTCTTTGCTTCGTGATTTATCGACACGATATGCCCTAATCCTCGCGCTGGAAATTTCGGATCATCTTTTACCGTCAATACGACAAAATCTCCTGTTTTTAGAGTTTTTTTCTCCGTATCTTTAAAAGAATAACGGTCAATCATAACGAGTCTAGAAACACCTTTATGTGTCAATGTCATGTCGTCTGTAATTGGGTGTACTTGTGGAAATTGTTCAATATCTTTGTTTAACTGTTCCATGTTAATGATTGCTTTTTTGTTCTGAGATGCTAATACCATCCTATTGCCTCCCTTTTATTTCAAAAATAAAACACACCATATATGGTATATCGTTATTTAAAAACGATACTATATGTTGTGTTTTTTTGCAAATGAACCGATTTGGTTCAAATGCACTCATATCAATAGTCAATGGACTTAATGACTAAAAAAAATAAATTATTTTTTATAATTCCATTCATCATTAGCATATCGCTTCGCTTCTATCTCTTTCACATAACTTTCTTGCTCTTCCGTTAACGAGTATTCAATCAATTCAATTCGCAAAGCTTCTTCAAAACCTTTTTTAAAAGCCACCTTACATTCGTCGATCGTTATCGGCTTTTGACTAATTTTGTTGATGGAAACTGCTTTTTTCGATAAACTCACTTTTACTTTTTCTCTCAATTCATCGGAGGAGAACTTAAATGTCTGAATTAATTTATCTTCATCTAAATCCAGTAGAATAGCCCCATGTTGCAAAATAACACCTTTTTGTCTCGTTTGAGCACTTCCAGCTACTTTTTTCCCTTCGACTACGAGCTCGTACCAACTCGGCGCATCAAAACAAACTGCAGATTTCGGCTTTTTTAAATCCAGCCTTTTCTCTTCTGTGTCAGGGACTGAGAAATATGCTTCTAACCCAAGATTTTGGAAGCCAATTAACAAACCTTCACTTATCACTCGATAAGCTTCGGTTACAGTGGCCGGCATATCTGGATAACTTTCAGTTACAATCACGCTATATGTAAGTTCATGTTCATGGAGTACGCCTCTTCCACCGGTAGGTCTTCGGACAAATCCAAGCCCTAATTTTTTTACAGCATCCATGTCAATTTCTTTGTCAACTGATTGAAAATAGCCAATCGACAATGTAGCAGGATTCCACTGATAAAATCGAACGATCGGTGGAATGAGTCCTTCACTATGCCAATCTAATAACGCTTCATCTAATGCCATATTATAAGACGGACTACAAGGCCCTGAATTGATAAAATACCATTTTGTGTTCTCCACTCAAGTCTCCTCCTTCACAACGATATTCATTTTATCAAATAGATTGAATTGTATCTAGTGAATCTTTTATAATAGATATGGAAACATAGAAAGGGGAAAGACCGTGTCTAATACTTTATACATTTTAATCGCAGTAATTGTCGTGTTAATAGTCTACGCTGTCGTTCAAGCATTACGATTAAAAAAAGCAGTTACAAATCTTACGCAGGAACAATTTATAACGGGTTATCGTAAAGCCCAACTAATCGATGTGAGAGAGCCAAAAGAGTTCGATGCCGGGCATATTCTAGGAGCAAGAAATATTCCTTCGTCACAACTTCGACAACGTTTCAAAGAAATTCGACCAGATAAGCCTGTTTACTTATATTGCCAAAGTAGTGCAAGAAGTGCTCGTGCCGCAATGTTTTTAAAGAAAAAAGGCTATACGGATTTAAACCAACTTCAAGGCGGCTTCAAAACTTGGACTGGTAAGATTAAAACGAAATAATATTAAAAAGCGCTCTTTGCAAAAGAGGCTTGGCGCTTAAGTCTAGATATACATAAAGGTTCTTCTTTTTAAGAGGGACCTTTTTCTATCATCATCTCGCTAATGGAGGAATTAAATGCAAAAGCATGTTTTATTTTCGCACAATGAAGACTTTAGACAAACACATCCTAATTACGAAGATTTCGCGATCGTTTCCAAACGTATTGTTTATGCATTAAAAGAACGAATGTATGCTGATTGGAAAACGATTGATATTGGCGAATCGATCTTACAGTTAGACGGAAATTTACTGGAAATGATGGAGAATCATCTCATACAATATGAGGTTTTAGCTACCATATTCGAAACGAAAGCGCAAAGCAAAATTACAAGTAAATCGCAACTTTCGGTAGAGAGTAAGCTAGAAGTTGTGGAAACATTTGAAAATAAATTGATCTTTTTCCCTGAATATAACATAGCGCTCACCCTCGCATTTAATTTCTCCGGAGGTAACACTTGGCCTGAATATTATTTCTTTGCAGATTCTCCTGAAACTGCTCTTAATTTCTTAAAAGTAATCAATGAAAAAATGCGCCAATTATTAATGCAGTCCGTTACATATTTAGTGGATACCGAACATGGTGTTCAACGACGAAAATATGGTGAACAAGCGGCAGTCAATAGAGAAGACGTATTATTATCAGAAGGAATTAAACAAGATATTTTCCGGTCGATCGACGAATTTTTTAAAGAAGATGGTCATTTTTTCAAAGAGTATGGTCTGCCATATAAACGCGGAATATTACTATATGGGTCACCAGGTAACGGGAAAACGACTTTAGTAAAATCGATTACGGGTTCTACTAAGGCACCTGTCGTCTATTGGCAAATTACCGAATTCACTGGAAGTCATTCTGTACAAGAAGTATTTGGGATCGTCACTCGGTTAGCTCCAGCAATATTAGTCATCGAGGATATCGATTCCATGCCAGAATACACCCGTTCCGTCTTTTTAAACACGTTAGACGGCGCCCAATCACGAGAAGGGTTATTTATCATCGGGACGACAAACTACCCGCAGAAAATTGATCCTGCGCTTATTAATCGCGCTGGTCGTTTTGATCGTGCTTACGAAATCCCTGCACCTTCCGAAAAAATGCGGGAAAACTATTTACGCAAACTGGATATTAAGCATATATTCACAGATGAACAGTTTACTGACATGGCGAAACGCTCGAAAGGATTGTCCATGTCACAGCTAAATGAACTTTATATGTCCGTTGCTCTCAATTGGCATTACGATGGAGAGCTCGCTTATGAAAAACGGATCGAGGAACTAATTAACCAAAACAAACGATCGAGGAAAAATGACTGGGAAAAAGATGAATCTTCTATTGGGTTCTAAATAGAAAAAAGTGCGATCCGAATAAGGACCGCACTTTTTTATTATGCTTTTGTATAACGCAACACCGGTTGACGTGCAGCTTTTGTTTCGTCTAAACGATTAATAACTGTTGTATGTGGTGCATTTTGAACGATTTCCGGGTTGTCTTGTACTTCTTTAGCAATTTGGATTAATGCATCACAGAATGCGTCTAATGTCTCTTTTGACTCTGTTTCTGTCGGCTCGATCATCATACCTTCTTCTACATTTAATGGGAAGTAAATTGTTGGAGGATGATATCCAAAGTCAAGCAGACGTTTTGCCATATCTAAAGTACGAACGCCAAGTTTCTTTTGACGGCGACCACTTAATACGAATTCATGCTTACAGTGACGGTTGTATGGAAGATCAAAATGTTCTTCTAAACGTCTCATCATATAGTTTGCATTTAGCACTGCATACTCCGTAACTGCTTTTAGACCATCTGGACCCATTGAGCGGATATATGTGTATGCACGAACATTGATACCGAAGTTTCCATAGAACGGTTTTACACGACCAATCGCTTGGGGACGATTGTAGTCAAATGTATATTTGTCATCTTCTTTTATAAGTACTGGGCTTGGTAAAAATGGAATTAGATCTGCTTTTACTCCAACTGGACCTGAACCTGGACCACCACCGCCGTGAGGACCCGTAAATGTTTTATGCAAGTTTAAGTGAACACAGTCAAAGCCCATATCTCCTGGACGTGCTTTCGACATTACAGCGTTTAAATTAGCACCATCATAGTATAATTTACCACCAACACCGTGGATGATTTCTGCTAATTCTAAAATATTTTCTTCAAATAGACCTAATGTATTTGGGTTCGTTAGCATTAGAGCAGCAGTATCAGGACCAGCAACACGACGTAAGTCTTCTAAATCTACTAATCCATTTTCATCTGATTTTACAGTAATAGTTTCAAAGCCTGCAACAGTAGCAGAAGCAGGGTTTGTACCATGAGCAGAGTCAGGAACGATTACTTTTGTACGCTGTAAGTCACCATTTGCTTCATGGAATGCACGAATCATCATGAGAGCAGTCCATTCACCGTGTGCACCTGCAGCAGGTTGAAGTGTCACTTCGTCCATACCAGTGATTTCGATCAAATGTTCTTGAAGATCATACATTAGCTCCATCGCACCTTGAACTGAAGATTCATCTTGTAATGGATGAATATTTGCGAATCCTGGGAAACGTGCAACCGATTCATTCACTTTTGGATTGTATTTCATCGTACAAGATCCAAGTGGGTAGAATCCTGTATCTACCCCGTGGTTACGGTTTGATAGAGCAGTATAATGGCGCATAATATCTAACTCAGATACTTCAGGTAACTCCGCTTCTTCTTCACGTAAAATGCCTTGAGGTAATAGTGAAGCCAAATCTATTTCTGGCACATCTAGTTCTGGTAAGCTATACCCCACACGGCCTTCTTTCGTTATTTCAAAAATTAGTGGTTGATTGTCCTTATGCATGAAGAGCCCCCATTTCTTGCACGAGTGCATCTATTTCTTCTTTTGTACGTTGTTCTGTAACAGCGATCAATACATGATTTTGAAGATCCGCGTTCACTCGACCTAGATCGAATCCTCCGATAATTCCTTTTTCCAGTAGTGCTTTATTTGTATCAGCAACAGAACCGTTCACTTTTACAACGATTTCATTGAAATGTGCCCCTTGGAAAGGCACTTCAAATCCAGCTTTCTCAAAAGATTGTTTTGCATAATGTGTTTTCGCAATATTTTGTATAGCCATTTCTTTCACACCTTTTTTACCAAGTGCAGTCATAGCAACTGAAGCTGCCAATGCATTTAGCGCTTGGTTCGAACAGATGTTAGAAGTAGCTTTATCACGACGAATATGTTGTTCGCGTGCTTGAAGTGTTAATACAAATCCACGACGACCATCTTCATCTGTTGTTTCTCCAACTAAACGACCAGGAACTTTACGCATCAATTTAGAAGATACGGCAAAGAAACCACAGTGAGGTCCGCCGAATGCTTCCGCAATTCCGAACGGTTGTGCATCTCCAACTGTAATATCTGCTCCAAATTTACCTGGTGGTGTTAATGCTCCAAGTGCAAGTGGGTTTGCAGAAACAACGAATAATGCTTTTTGTGCATGTGTTAGTTGTTCCACTTTAGCTAGATCTTCAATTTGTCCAAAGAAGTTTGGATACTGAACTAATACAGCTGCTGTTTCTTCATCTACTAATTCTTCAAGTTGCGCTAAGTCTGTTATGCCATCTTTTGTTGGAACCGTTACAACTTGAACATTTTGTCCTTTTGCATACATTTTTACCACATCGATATATTCCGGATGAACAGCTTCCGAAACGACTAACTTTTTACGACGAGTGTGACCTGCAGCTAAGTTACCAGCTTCAGCAAGTGCTGTACCACCGTCATACATAGAAGAATTGGCAATATCCATACCCGTTAATTCACAAATCATTGTTTGGAATTCAAAAATTGCTTGTAATTCCCCTTGCGAAATTTCCGGTTGGTAAGGAGTATATGCCGTATAAAATTCGGAACGGGAAATAACATGATCTACTATAATTGGTTTGAAATGATCATAAACGCCAGCACCTAAGAAAGAAGCGTGTTTTTTGCTATCTGCGTTTTTGTCAGCAAGCGCAGATAGTTCTTTTAATAAAGCAGATTCTGCTTTCGCAGGTTTAATATTGTACTCCCCTTTAAAACGTACTTTCTCAGGAATATCAGCAAACAATTCATCAATAGAAGAAATGCCGATTACTTCTAACATTTCTTTTTGATCTTGCTCAGTCATTGGTAAATAACGATGCTTCATCAATAGACAACCTCTTTCTGCGAATTATTTTTCTCTTTTATAAAAAGGAGTAGCGACAGTGACTGCTCTTAACCTTTTGTTTCTTATTTCCACTTCTAGCTCTTTACCGACTTCAGCGAATGTTGCGTCAATTAACACTAAGCCGATATTTTTTTTAAGTGTTGGAGATTGAGTTCCTGTAGTAACAACACCAACTTGTTTATCACCAACATACACAGGGTATCCTGTACGTGGAATTCCTTTATCAATCATTTCAATTCCAATACTTTTTCTTGGAACGCCATTTTCTTTTTGAGCAGCTAAAACAGATTTACCGTTGAAATCTTGTTCTTTCTTAAGCTTTACAACAAAACCTAAACCAGCTTCAAGTGGGGAAATATCTTTTGATAGCTCTTGACCATATAATGGTAAGCATGCCTCAAAGCGTAATGTATCACGAGCCCCTAGCCCACAAGGTAGAAGTCCATCTTCCTTACCTGCTTGTAAAATATCTCTCCATAAATCTCTTACATCATTACTAGCTGCATAGATTTCAAACCCGTCTTCGCCTGTATAGCCGGTACGAGAAACGAGAACTGACTTTCCAGCTACTTCGACATTTTCTACGAAACGGAAGAATTTAATTTCGTCTAGGTTTTTGGAAGTAAGCTTTTGTAGAACCTCTTGCGCGATTGGTCCTTGCAGCGCTAGTAAACCGTATTCATCCGATTTATTTACAAGCTCTACATCACCTGTCGCGAATTGTTTCATCCAGTCAAAATCTTTCTCAATATTACCTGCATTTACTACTAATAAATAATGGTTATCTTCTACTTTATAAACTAATAGATCATCTACTATACCGCCATCTTCATAGCACATAGCTGTATATTGCGCTTGGCCATTCACTAATTTGGAAACATCATTTGTCATGATTTTTTGTAAAAACGCTTCACTTGCTGAACCTGAAACGATAATTTCTCCCATATGAGAAACATCAAACAATCCTGCTTTTGTTCTTACTGCTTCATGTTCTTCTTTAATACTAGAAAATTGTACAGGTAATTCCCAGCCACCAAAATCAATTGTTTTTCCTCCATATGTTGCATAATCTTCAAATAGAGGTGTTCGCTTCAACTGTTCTGACAAAAAAATCTCCTCCTTAATTTTATTCTTACAGAAAAAAGGACAGAAAAACCCCTTTAAATTAACAAGGGTTCTCTGTCCTGGCACCTGAAAGTTTACCGAAACGGCTTTCCTCTTTGGTGGCTTTCCGTGATACTAAACGAAAGCACTCTCCAGAGTTGCGTCCTATACGAGTTCTTTTGCCTGAGAGATTCATAATGGGATATTACTTGCTCCTTCGGCGACGCATCTAGTGCGTTCTCTCCCCGTATATTCATCCGCGATATCTGTATAAATGGCTTGCTTTGTCTATATCCTAACATTTAACATAAAAAGACGCAATACTTTTTAGAAAAATACCAAAAACACGAACTATATTTTAATTTACATCATATTCATTCGCCTTTTAGTCGATTCACCTGATATCCAGCATATTCTGTCACTTGTCGTAATGGTCGATTTTCGGTAAGGATTGTAATATGTGTCGCCTTCTTATAGGCTCTTTTTCTCTTATTGTATAACTGCTCTAACTCTTCTTTTGTACTACTTTGCACAATAGGTCGATTTTTATCGTTTTTAATACGCATCCAAATATCATTAAATGTTGCGTCTAAATACAAAACTAACCCTGTATTTCGCATAATTCGAACATTTTCTTCATTCATTGCAACCCCTCCGCCCGTAGAGATAATACAAGACTCTTTACGGAAGTTTTGCAAAAAATCAGTTTCTAATTGCCGAAAATGAGCTTCTCCCTCCTGTTCAAATATTTCTGGTATCGTCCTTTTCTGCTTATTTACGATTTCTTTATCCATGTCGTAATAAGGCATTTTTAACAAATAGCTCAGTCTTCTTCCGACTGCACTTTTCCCACTTCCCATAAAACCAACTAAATATACTTTGTACATGATTCACCAACTCGCTACATATCAAGATTATTTTCTCGCTCATTAAAATTATCTATTTTATTGATAGTAGCATTAATGTTGCTTATTTCCAACGAATCATACGTTCGATATTTGGATTGGTATGCAGCAGTTGTTGCAAATAGTGACAAACAAACGATTAATAACAGTAACATTGCAGCAGGTAACAACACGCCTTTTTCATTCCGAATGATATGTGACATAAAAGGTATGCTCCTTTTCGATACCATTTAAAAAGGTGACAAAAAAATGTAGAGATTGGCCGTCCACTTTTACCGACATAGTTTTTACATGTAGCAGCATTTGCTCATGTCCTAATCGATTCTTTTGTTTCCTTATTAAATTTGCATATAATTCAATATCATACTCTTCCTCATTTTTTCGAAACCGTATACCTGGTTGCTCTTTTTGAATGACTAATGAGTCGATATCATTTAAATAAGTTTCTACGTTTTGCACAAATAGTGCCCATTCCGTATCTGTTGGGTTCGTAATCATCTCTTCTATTCTATTCGACCAGCCGATCGTAACTGCAAATACTTGAGAAAAAAGCATCAATACAGATAACTGAATGATTCCATCCAACAGCGTATACCCTTTCTCGTTGGCGAATCTTAATTTGAAACAGTTACGCAATTTGTTTTCTCCTCTCGCATACCTGCGTAATATACACAAATTTGATCATTTCTAACTACATACGTATAAGCAACCATTTCAATATCCATTGTTCCATTATAACTGCTTTCGCTTATAAACTTTTTGGCTGCATCATGGATAACAATAGAGGCATGATACTTTCGCTTCTTCTCTTCTAGTTGTACATGCATATTATTTAATAATGGAAGTAATGTGATCGCAATGATAAATGTAATCGATAGCGCTAATATTGTTTCTGGCCACGAAAATCCGTTACTATTCTTCATACATTAACCTGCCATTACCGATGTACACAGTAACAATTTTATGCCCTTTTCTTGTATCAAACGTAAACGTTCCGAACTGACTCACCGCTCCGTTTGGATGAAAAGCAATTCCTTTCAAATAACTATCGATCGAAAGGCGCATATGCTTAGGCACTTCATATTCAAATAGTGGAATATTCGCTGATTTTGCTATATATTTTGATCCGTTCATATCAAAATTTAAATACGTATATTTATTTTCACCAATTGCAATCGACTGTAGCCTTTGTACATCTAAATGAAATTGTCTAAAAAAACGTTTTTCTTCCGCAGCTTCTACTTTCGTAGTAGTCACATATACAACTGAGGTAGTAATAACCATTACGATAGACAAGACGAGCATTGTTTCAACTAAAGTGAAGCCTCGCTCGTTTTTTCTAAAATCGCTCATCTTACTATTCCTCACTTTCTTTGGCTACTACAACACTTCCGTCTGTTTGGATTTTTATTTTATCTCCATTTGGGCAAGAATCCACTCCTTTTAAGAATTCGCTTTCACTTAACAATTCGATCGTTGGAATTTTTTTATTTTCTATTTTGTAAGCTTCTACTTGACCTTCTACCATTTTGATAAAAGCTTCGCATCCTTTTTTGTCGATATTTGCAGAATGTTTTGTCACATTCGGGATAGAGATGAGTATTAAAACAGAAATAATAAGTAAGACAATCATCATTTCTACTAAAGTGAAACCTCGTTCATTCTTCCATATTTTCTTCATAATAATTCTCCTTTACACAATATTTATCATCTCGTAAATTGGCAACAATATTGCTAAATACGCACCGATAATGAAAATAGCTAAGATGAAAAACAATGTCGGTTGAATAATACTTAAATACCGAGAAAGTTTTGTTTCAATTCGTTCCGATAAAAATTCACTGTACAATGTTAACTCTCTTCCAAGATACCCATTGTTTTCGCCGTGCACGACAAAATGATGGAAATCTTCTGTAAAATAACCTAAAAGTAAAACTGATTTAGAGAAAGATTCTCCATGCACAATTTTGTTTTTCATTTGTTCTGCCATAAACTGAAGTGCTTTATGCTCTGGTTGGTTTATTAATGCATCAAACGACTGTTGTAATGGCATGCCGCTCTCGATCAGCCCACCCATTTCCCTTGAAAACACTCTAGTCAACAGAAGTCGGCACCAATTATTCACAATTGGAATCTTCTGAGAAAAGTTAAGCCGTACTTCCACCGTTCGCTTTTGGAGGAAGAGCAGGACTATGCTTATAAGTATTGATACTACAACGATTACAAATAAAAAAATATTTGGCATTTGTAATAAAACAGTTGTCCATGCGATAGAATTTTCGGATTTGAGTGACTCCCTCGTTCCGAGCAAGGACTCCATATTTGGAAGGAAATACATACGGAAAATCGTAAACAGCAAAAAAATAGCGACAAACAAAAATAATGGGTACATTAATAAATTATTTAATCGTTTTTTTGCTCGTTCATAAATAGCGATATTCACTCCAAGAGTCGAGATAGTTTCTTGTAATTGACCGTGAATCATTGCTAAATTAATGGGAAGGAGTAATCGACTTGGAAAACCTAGCAATTTAAATACTTCAGTCACACTCAAACCGCTCTTTTGGACTTCCGTTACTTGATGAATCACTTTATCCGCATTTTTTACATGGAAAGGCAATAACATAGAGACGGACTCATGAAATGTATAACCTTCCTTCAACAAGTCACTTAATCTAATTAAAAATGGTGACTGCATATTCGAAGGGATTGTTTCATGCTTTCTAGTGAAGTATGCTTTAATTTCTTTGAATAACACCTTCTCTTACCCCTCTCTCAATTTGATAGGAAAGAGTTATAGCATGTGGAATATGAAAATCCTTACCGCTAAATAAAGAGTCTAGTGCCTCTACTAAAAATTCATCTGAAATAATTTCGAATATAGCAGAGAGCTCCGGTTGTTTCAAATTCGATACTGGTACTAGTCTTTGCGTTACAATACCAATAATCGTTTGTTTCAATTCTTCTGCGGAGACTCCTAAATCCATTAACCGATAAAGCGCGCCAACACCATCTTTTGCATGAATGGTGGACACAACTAAATGGCCCGTTAAAGATGCTTGTATGGCAGCTTTAGCAGTATCTTCATCACGAATTTCACCAATCATAATAACATCCGGTGAATGCCTTAAGATTGCTTTTAATCCCGCAGAATATGTTACACCGGAACGTTCATTCACTTGAATTTGCAATAAATGTGATTGACTATTTTCTACAGGGTCTTCCAGTGAAATGACATGTCGATTTAAGTTTTCGGAACAATATTTAGTGAGTGAGTACATAGTCGTTGATTTACCTGAACCAGTTGGACCAACAAAAAGAATTAAACCTTGTCGATTGTTCGCAAGCTCTACTATTTTTTCGGATGCATCTCGAAATAAAGACAAAGCATGGATTATTTTTGCATTATCATGTTGCTGCAAACGGATAACAAGACTTTCTTTTCCATAAACTGATGGCAATGTTGAAACACGAAATGAGAATTTTTGATTGTTGAATGTTTGTTGAAATGAACCACTTTGTGGCTTTCTTTTTTCGCTGATATCAAGAGAGGATAAAAACTTGAAGAATGATATAATACGTTCACCCAAATGGAGGGGAAGCTTCCCTGCTTCAAACATTTGAGCGTGTTTCTTAAAATAATAAAAATAATTTTCTTCATTTGGAATCATATGCAAATCGGAAGCGCCAAAACGATGTGCTTTTCTTAATAATTGTGCACATTTTTGCTCAATTGTATTTTCTATTTGTTGCATGCATCTTTCCTTTCTCCAGGTACAAGTTGTGACCGCAAACAGCTTGTACAAATTTAGTATACTTCCAATCTCCAAATAAATAAAGAGATTTATTAAAATCTTCCAACTATTTATAAACAAATTTATTTGTCATTTTATTTTTCTTCATTATAATTATAGAAAAGATGGGATAGGAGAAAATAGTATGCCAGATACTTTAAAGATTACAAATACACTAGCAGATGAAACTAGGTACTCCATATATCAATATATAGTGAAAGAAAAGAAACAAGTCAATGTTCAAGAAATAGCAGATCAGTTTGGCATACATCCAAATGTTGCAAGACTACACTTAACAAAATTAACCGACTCCAAATTAGTTTCTTCTGAATTAGAAAACAATAAAAAAGGTGGACGTCCTGCGAGAGTTTATTTTCCTGCTGAAGACCCAATCTATTTAAGTTTTCCAAAGCAAGAACATCGTTTATTGTTGCAATGGCTATTAGAGTTAGTCTATTCAATGGAAGAAGTAGCAATTGCAAAAGCAAAAGAAATTAGTTATCAACATGGACGAGCAATTATAGAAAATATCACTTTTTCCACACAATCCTTTGAAAGTAAAATAGAACTCTTAATAGAAACAGCAAATGCAATTGGGTACATTCCTCAAATTACAGAAAATGAAGGGAAAAAAAACATTACTTTTTCCATTTACAATTGCCCTTATAAAAATCAATTACATAAACACCCAGAACTTGTTTGTTCCCTGCACGAATCTTATTTAAAGGGACAATTTGATGCATTATTTCCAACGAATAGATTTGTCCAAATGGAAAGTATGCAAGATCATTGTAACAATTGCGTATATCAAATAGAAGTTCTATAATGAAGCTATAGATGAATCATAATTGTGACAATCCAATGTATATTCAAAAATCGAAATGCAATAATCAGTTTACAGTTGTCGACATTATCATCTATAATGAATAGGAGAATATTTGTGTCGTTGCAAAAGGAGGGACTACAAATGGGCAATATGTATAAAGTGATGGCTTTCTGGACAGGGATTTTTGCAGTTTTCTTTTATTTAGGTGGTATGTCAGAAGCTTCTCTACTATTTTTAGCAAATACGGGATTATTCCTTCTTTTAGGGTTTTTAAACCTTTCGGAACGTATGTATATGTACATCTTCGGAGCTTACTTAATGTTCTTCTTCGCAGGTTTTACATACTACACTACTTTTTTACACGTACCAGGTGCTGGACATTAATCGTTCATATGAAAAAAGCAGCTCAACACGAGCTGCTTTTTTTGTTTCATACAGTAATCAAATCTGTCCAAAGCCCTCTGAAAACAAATAGGAATAAATTTTGAACATAAACTGCGCTTTCGCTATTTTTTACTAGAATCCATTTAAGAATGGATTTGACTCCATTTCATCCTCAATCGTTGTCGCTGGTCCATGACCTGGATAAACAATAGTAGACTCCGGTAATGTTAAAAGCTTCTTATGGATTGACTTCATCAATTCTGCTTGATTGCCGCTTGGTAAATCCGTACGGCCGATACTATTTTGAAATAGTGTATCTCCAACAATTGCAAATCTAGCTTCTGGAAAATAATAAGTTATACTACCTGGCGAATGACCAGGTGTGTGCAATAATTGCATAGAAAAGCTACCTATTTCTAAATGTGTTTCCTTTTCCAGTATAATGTCCGCTTCTTTGCAAACGATAGACGGAATTTCAGCATACTTTGCTGAACCATTTTTTGACGAATCGACCAACCATTTCTTTTCTGTAGTATGAATATATACAGGTATTTGGAAAGTATCTCTCACATAATCTACTGCGCCGATATGATCAAAATGAGCATGTGTTAAAAGAACAGCAAGTGGTTTCAATTTCAATCGATGAATTTCACTTACTATTTTCTCTCCTTCTCCTCCTGGATCAAAGATTAGACATTCTTTTTCCGCATTCGAAATAACATAGCAGTTCGTTTGAATAAATCCTAATGGATAAGTACGTACACTTAACATTTAAATCACCTCTATCTTAGTTTAAACGATAATCCACCTGCTGTTCAACGTTTCGCCACTTTTTTCACTCGACAAAGTTGAAGAATACAATTACAATAGAAGAGGAATATGCAAAGCGACATTCATTTTCTGATGTCGAAAGGAGTGTCTTTCATGAACTTATTAATGGTTATTTTTGGACTAGTTACAGTTTTAGCTGTAATCGGCACTTTCCAAGCTTTCAAAGAAAAGAATGTGCTAGGAGTTCTATTTAACTTTGGTACTTTTGCAGTTTTTGGCTTCTTTACAGTCATGACTATTTTGAACCAAGGCTATCCACCAAGCTTACACTAAAATGTACAAGAAAAAAGCTGTCTTACTTTATGTATGACAGCTTTTTTCTATTCCTTAAACTCTAGCCAAATTTGTTCTTTGAATGGTTCTAGTTGAATCCAATTTTCTTTTTCATATCCACCTAGACAAACTGCTCCATTTGGAGAACAATCGATTGGTTGAGCATCTATTTCCCCGAGTTGCTTTACTCCATTTAATGAAATACTAGAAAGTACACTTTTGTCTGTAAACTCATCCACATTCCCAGACTTTTTCGCTTGAAGGATTATTAGCTGATTCGGCTGAATGATAGATACATTCGGCACAATCCATTCTGAATAATTACTAACAGCAGGAGAAGTCCACTCATAAACACGATTCGTTTCTTTCTCTTCTATTCGATACTCAAATTGATTTTGTTGTTCGTTTATAGTTATATAGAGCATGCTAGCCCCTAAATTTTGAATATCCAACAGATGATTCAAGCTAGTTTCTTCTAATGTCTCATCTTTTACGGAATAAAAGTAAAGCTCACTTCCATCCAGACTACTTTCTGCCCATTTAAACACCATTAAACGATTGCCGTCGTACCATTTGACAAATGGGTTTTCTACTTCAATTGCCTGCAAACTTTGGGTTGTTCCATCGAAAATAAATGTGTCGTATGTCCAATCTTCGTAAAATGTTGAGAATACAATTAGATTCGGATTTTCTGGGTGCCAATTCATATAAATTTCAGCAGACTCGAAAAATAAACTTTGTGCGACATGACCATCCTTATGTAACAAAACAACTTCTGCGGAGGAGGAATTACTGGATGTATGTAATAGAATCATTTCTTTGTCCGGATGAATTTCCCCTTGAATAATTGGGGTCGTCGTTGCATATATCGTTTTCCATGTTTCGGTTGACAATGTATAGGACTGTACCGTCCACTCCGCATTTTCCATCAAAATAAATAGTATTTCATCATCGGACATCCACCCAATGACACTATGAAAGACGGAACGATTTAACTGTAGGGACGGAATTTTTTTAGATGGAGCCAATTCAACATCAGATGGAAAAGAAGGTGGTACTTCTTGAGTAATAGTAGAATCTGGAGTTTCTACTTGTAAATCTTTTTCTTTACATGCTTGTAGGAAGAACAAGCATAAAATAAGTACTACAGCCTTCTTCAATTGACTCCCCCCTTCTTATTTCAGTATTGTAAGTTCGCTCTTATACAATGAGACGCTTTAATCTTCCGTTTGTTTCACAAAAAAGCACAGACGACAAATGTCTGTGCTTTTCTTTCAATCCAGCATTAACACACGATGTTGCTAACTAGACTATACTTCTGTTTACGGATTTTTTTGTTCTGCTTGATCTAATAACAGATTTCCTGTTTTTAAATCATAGAATCTGAGCAGATCTCCATTAATAATTTGATCGGAGTAACCCAGCTCTTTTGTAGTTCTATCTATATATGGCTGGCAGCTTTCGATTCCTATTTCTTCCCCAGTTTCATTGTCATAACAAGCGTTATTTGCGAATACTAATTTATCCGTCACAAATCCACCATTACGGAAAATAACAAACTCTTCATGTTCATCAGAAAATACATCTGCGCCAAGTTGCATATCTTTAGCCGTTTCCACACCTAACAAATGCAAAATTGTTGGGCGGATATCTATTTGACCAGCTGTTTCAGTAATTGTTTCCCCTTTTCCACTATTCGGTATATGAATAAAGAATGGGACACGTTGTAATTTTGCAGATTCATATGGTGTTATTTCTTTACCCAAATATTGGGACATTGCTTTATTATGATTTTCAGAAATACCATAATGATCTCCATACATTACGATAATAGAATTATCATATAAACCTTGTTCTTTTAAATCGTCAAATAAATTTTTCAACGCTTCGTCCATGTAACGTACTGATTGAAAATATTTATTTAGTGTACGAGAATTGGAATCATATTGAGGTATCAATTGATCCTCTTCATCTAAATCAAATGGATAATGATTCGTCAATGTAATTAAACGTGAGTAAAAAGGCTGAGGCATTTCTTTCATCAGCGAAACGGATTGCTCAAAGAATGGAATATCTTTCATCCCCCAGTTTACCGCATCTCCCTCGTTTACTACATAACTGTTCACATCATAATACTTTTGAATCGAAAGGGCTTGATACATCATATCACGATTCCAAAAACTCTTATTATTTGGATGCATAACATTCGTAAAATAACCTTGCTCGTTTAAACTCTCTGCCATTGAATGGAATTTATTTCCACTGTGCGTAAAAAATACGGCTCCTCCACCTAACGGATAAAGAGAATTTTCTACTAAGAATTCAGAATCAGAAGTTTTCCCTAGACCAGTCTGATGGTAGAAATTTGAAAAATAAAATGTATCTTTATCCTGCGTTAATGAATTTAAAAATGGCGTCACTTCGTGTCCATTCATATCATTATTAATCACGAAGTTTTGTAAAGATTCCATAGAAATGACGATTAAATTACGATCTTTTGCAAGTCCGAACATTTCAGCATTTGGCTCTGCTTGGTTCGAACGAACATAGTTATTTACTTCAACAAGCTCACTTCCATCAGCTAGAGCTCGCTGTGCATGTGATTTAGATTGAATATACAAATCATATAAATGATAATTGTATGAGCCAATATTTTTAACTAACATTTCACGGTCGAAACTTCTTGTTAACAATTGAGGTCTTTCAATTTCAGATAACCCTAAGTTCAAAAATAATATAGCTGCTGTTAACACAAAGTATGCTCTTCTAACAGCGGGTTTAATAACAGATGGTGTTTCTCCAATTTTCAACCATTTCAATGCAATGATAATAATCGCAACATCCGTGAAATAGAAAATATCGTACCAATAGATGCTTTCTGCTGCCGATGTACCAAGATCCCCAAAATTACTTGTTTGGAACAATACCGGTAGTGTAATAAAATCTGTAAAAAAACGATAGAACACAGCGTTTGCATATAACACCGCAGATAGGATAATACTGGTAGTAACGATATATCTATTTTTTATTTTAGGATTTTTGAAGAATAAGGATATCCCATAAATAAATAATATAAAACTGAGCGGATTAATGAATAATATTACTTGTTGCATTATATTCTCGATTTTCATATCAAAGCTAGTGTGGTAAACAATATAGGTTTTTATCCATGTGGCCACAATCGCTAGAACAAGAATAGAATGTGTCGGCCAGCTTTTCTTTCTCATGCCTACATCCTCCCCTTTTTTTTCACTCTTTATAGTATGAGTAAAAGTAACAGAGTATATCTTAATACTTTCTTCACAATAAATCAACAAAAATGAATGGGATTAATGATATAATTTTACATGTCTCTTTTTTCATACCTTTTAATAGACGGTTGTACACTTAAAAAGTTTCATATTATTTACAAAAAAAAACGACAGATGCCTCGTTTAACTGCCGCTTGTTGTTATCGTTTGTATTTACTTTGGTCTTGTCTCAATAATAATACAGCCATTTGATATTCTTTCACATCAATCATTTGCATGCGATATAGCTCTCTTATTTCCTCTTCCATCATCTCTAAATCGGCTAACCGATCTTTTGTGTATACATAAATACCAAAACGTTTTAATAATTGCGTAACGTCATATACTGAATTCATCTCATACTTCCTTCTCACGATTCTGTTTACATGGAATTACTTCCTTGTTCGTTACGATTTTATTGACAGGTATATCGAACACATCTCGTACTACTTCATCGACTACTTGAAAATCAAAGGCTAACGAGATTGTCTGTCCAGCATAATTTGTCAAAAAGCGGTCATAATAGCCACCACCATAACCTATTCGGTAACCTGTTTTACTATACACAATACCTGGCACAATAAGCAAGTCAATTTCTACAGCTGGAACTGCTACTGTTAAAAGTGGATTAGGCTCCAGTAGCTGCATATATACAATTTCTAGTTGTTCATAGCTATCTATTTTATAAAACGTCATAGAACGATCTTTAGGGGTGCATTTAGGCACGACAACAGTTTTACCTAATTCCCATAAATGTTGGATGATTCCTTCCGTATTAACCTCAGGAAAGGAAGAAATAGTAATTCCTATAATGGAAGCATCCTTCACGCTTTCTTCTATTAAAAGACGGTTTTTAATTACAGTTGAGTAGGTTAAATAAGAGTCCTGATTTAATGATGCTAATTTGGTTTTCATATCATTTCTTAATATTGATTTTGACACGCTTTTTCCTCCTGACCATAGAAAAAAACCAAAACCGCATTTGGTTTTGGTTTAAGTTATTATTTCGTTTCTCTATGAAGAGTTGATTTCTTTTCACGTGAGCAATATTTTTTAAGTTCAAGACGTTCCGGATTGTTACGCTTGTTTTTCTTAGAAATATAGTTGCGCTCTCCGCAATCTGTACAAGCTAATGTAATATTAACGCGCATGGTTGTCCCTCCCACTCTTTGCCAGGATTAAATATAAAACTTGAGCATGATTTATACGACTAATCTATTATAGCATACAATCAAAGAAAATCTACATTTAACACAAGAAATTATTCAAAGTTTTTTTGGATATGTTAGTATTAGGAGAAGAACTTATTATAAGAGGTGAATGCAATGGATTTTTCTGTCATCATAATGATTATTGGTATATTATTGATCATCCTTTCTTTTTTTATCAAGGACTCCAGCAAAAAAATAGAAGCTGAAGTGGAGGAACTTTCTTTCTCATTGTATCAAGAAACGAGTGCTTTAAAACGGAGATTAAAAGTCATCGAAGAAGAATTATTAATAGAGTCAACGAAAATGACAGCACCCAAAAATAGTACAAAAAAACCAGTCGTTCATGATATCATCAAAAGCCAAGTTCTTGAATTACATAAGCAAGGATATTCATTAAGAGAAATTAGTAATCGCTCTTCTCTTTCTGTAAAAGAAGTACAGTCCGTGATAGGTGGTGGCAATTAATGAATAAAGCAGCAATTCGTTTTCTGGGGATAGGTTTATTTTTAGCTGGTGCCACTACACAAATACAAATGATGCTAGATGATGACCAACTAGTAAAGGGTGAAATTACGCAGCAAACGTATGAACAAGCCCAACAAGATTTAAAAAATGTTAAAAAACAACTAGCAGATCTTCAACTCGACTTAGAAAATGCACAAAAAAGACAAGTAGCTCCTGAGACAGATCAAAAGGTAGAGCCTACTGGGAATTCATCTAATACTACTACAAGTACCGTTCTTCATATTCAATCGGGTATGACATCAAGAGATATTAGCGTTTTCTTAGAACAAACTGGCATAATTCAAAATAAGCAGGATTTTGAAGATTACTTGTCTGCCCAAGACCTTTCTGGCAAAATTCAAATTGGTCAATATGAACTTAACTCCACAATGTCGATCAAACAAATAGCTGAAATAATTACAAAATAAATTACGGCCATTTTTAGTGAAAATGCGTCGTAAGAAAGTTACCACTTGGATTTCCGCTGCAGGGCGTACGCTTTCCGCCGGGTGAGCGATGAGCCATCGCCTACGCATCGCGTTCGCCTGCGATGACTCATCTTTCTCACTCATCCGGGTCGAGTAGGTGGAAACCTTTCTCCCTAGCGGGAGATTGTGTTTCACCACCCCTCACAGAACCGTGCGTGCGCTATTAACGC